>CAUEKH010000079.1 GCA_959018155.1 uncultured Hungatella sp. | reverse complement strand
AAATTTCACGCTTGTTTTGCCGGAGCTTTCCGTAATTCCGATTACTGTCAGGTTTGGCATGGTAGCAATTTTCTTCCTTGCTTCATTGGACGTCTTCTTAATAAACCTCCTCTGGATTGGGGCGTTAATCCGGTTGACCGCCAGGATTAAAAGCGGCAGGAAAAGGTACAGCAGAGTGGCCGGAATCCAGAGGGCGAGATGAAAAGCCCCCGACACCACGCCGAAAACAATGGCGGCCAGCAGAAAATGTGTGACTAGCATCCGTATCACTCTCTGCGTGTATACCAGCGGCTTCTTCGCTTTCTTTCTCCGGAAGAAGACCAGCGCGTTCACCAGCCATAAACCGGCGGCGATAAGAAGCCCCGTTTCCGCAAAACCGATACACGCCACAGCGGCGGCGGCCGGAAGAATCAGCCTAAGTAAAAGCGGCTTCTGGTTCTTTTTCATCCAGTTCATCTGTTCATTCGTCTTGTACGTATTGAGCTGGAACATGTGCATTAAGTACAGTAAATATGTAATGTACGAACATGCAAAAAATAAAAAACAGAGTATATTTCCAAGTATTGAGAGTATCATCCGTGCCGCTCCTTAAAAGAAAGATTTCATAACTTCCGCTACTAAGTAGGGATTTTTCAAAAATGAGAAGTGGCCGGCATTTTCGATCACCACAAGGCCGGCATCTGGAATCTCTTTTTCCATAATCTTCGCGTCCCGCATCGGGGTGGCGTCATCCTGATCGCCCCAAATCAGCACGGTAGGACACTTGATGTCCTTTAAGCAGTAGGTCAGGTCCTCATTTACCAGCTTCACCATCGTCTCCCGCAGCACTCCCGACGCATTTTTATAGTCGGCAGAGCCGAAATGGGCGCGGTAATGTTCCAGCGCATCCGGAAAGAAATGTTTTACCGGAGGCAGATTCAGCACCGCTTTTCCAAGCTTAAACATCTTGATGCGCACCGTCTTTTTTAAATTCTTCGGCGGCACAATGCCGGCGCTGTCGATTAAGACAATCTTCTTAATCTTAAAATCCGGTTTCAGCGAATTCAGCTTGATAATGACGCGGCCGCCATGGGAGTGGCCGACGAGATTGATTTCCTTCAGTCCCAGAGACTTGATGAATTTACCCGTAATATCCGCGTACTTCTCCGCATTCCAGGCTTCCGGCACCATATCGCTCTTACCGAATCCCGGAAAATCAAGTTTTATAATCTGATACTTCTCCTTAAGCAGTTCTGTGACACAGTTAAATGCCTGGGAATTGGACCCCCAGCCGTGCAAAAAAAGGACTGGCTCCCCAGTTCCCTGAATCTCATAATACAGCTTAAGACCATCTATATAACATTCCATCGTTTTCCTCACTCTTTTTCATTCTGCTTAAAGCCCCCTTCCCGGGAACCGGAAATAACACCGGAATCAGCGGGCGCGCATAGTATCACCAGTCTATCATCCTGATTATTTCTTACCTTAAGTTATATAATAGGAAACCTCTTATGTCAAGAGAAAGCCCCTGGTGGATTTTCTCAGTAAAAATGAGACTGGCAGGAGGCTATAGACCGGTAACTCCATACCATGCTATCTATATTCGAAGTTTCACTCTCCCATGACACTTCGATTAAGTCCGTCAAATCTGTAGTAAAACCGGCTTACTTATGATACACTAATACCGTTGTTAAATTATTTGTCACAAAGGAGTCGTATTTTATGAGTATTCGATTGATTGCATCTGATATGGATGGAACCCTTCTTGACCCATATACCAATATCACAGAAGCTAACCGGGAGGCCATCCGCCGTCTGCCGGAATACGGCGTTGAATTTCTGATCTGCAGCGGGCGCGATTACGCCGATGCCCACAATATAACGGAAAGCAATGGCATTTCCTGCAATTACATTTGTTTAAGCGGCGCTGCCGTATACGAAAATGACGGCACGCCTCTGTCGTCCATCCCGCTGACCGCTCAGAATCTGAGCGATATTACAAAGGTATTTGCAGAGTACGGGGCGCCTTTAGATATTCTCTCCTCCAATGGCCGCTTTTCTACAGGAAACCGGGAAAAGAAGCTGGCCGAAATGTATTCCTTCCTCAACGGGCGAAAGCCGCTGCCAAAAGTCATACCGGAGGAGTTGAAGCAGGCGGTTGAACGGCGGATGAGTGGGATCATGTTTATAAGAAATATCGCTGAAATTCCTGATTCTGTAAAGATATATAAGATTTGCGGCAATAACCTGCCGGAAGAACTGGTTATCCGTATGAAGGAAGTCTTTCTGGATTACCCCGATTTAGCCGCGGCCTCCTCTTTTAAAGATAACATTGAGCTCACCAACACCGCGGCTCAGAAAGGCAACGCCTTAAAGCAGTACGCCCGTCTTAAGGGGATTGATTTCATGGATGTGATGGTTCTCGGGGACAGTGATAACGACCTCTCCATGTTTACCCCGGAATTTGGCTGGACCGTGGCGATGGGGAACGCCATGCCGTGCATCCGCGATAACGCGAAATACCATACGAAGTCGAACGCGGAAGACGGGGTGGCATGGGCGATCCGGAAGTATGTGTTTCGGGAAAATATCTGATTCCGGAATTTTCATGAAGGCGGCCCGGGCGGGCCGCCTTTCTTTATGTTTTCTTTTTGTCTTTTTTCTCTCCCGACGGGCGCATTTCCGGTTCATAGATTCCGCCACGGTACCCACCCAGACAATTGATCCTGGGAGTGAACTCATCGCATACATCAGTTTCCTGACACTGGCTGAAACCATCCTCAAAGGCATCCCAGATCGTATATTCTCCCTCATACTTGCTGTAGACTTTTAAGTATTTTTCTCTATTTGCGGCAAAGCAGCACAGATTCCCCAAATTTCCCTGGCCGTATGGACTGTAATCCGAATAAAGGCAGCCAAAACAGTTATATAAGTAGTATTTTCCTGCAATCTGGCGGCAAATTGACTGCAGCGATACCTCAAAGAGTTCAGACGGCGCAGCTGCTTTAAAACACTGGTCGGCAATAATAAGAGCAAACTTTTCACAGACAGTCGTATTCGGTTCGACCTTTTCCCCATCCAGTTTAAAAATGGAATGGGGATTCTCTGTATGCTGGCTGCTGAGAACAATCTCAAGTTCAGCAGGACATACCTTCTGTAAAGACAGTGAGAATACACGGGTTGGTATTTTTATCTGATGGCGGTACGATTGAAGCCAATAGTGATACCCCTCCTCCTTGCTGCCATATTGAAAGAGTGTGAACCGTTTTGCGATATCAGCGACTGCCGATTTGCTTTCTGTAGTGGATAATTCCCAGTCGTCCAGTCCAGAGCCCCAGAATGTAACCCCGTCTATCTCCATTTTCAACGGCTGTTCGGTGTCATTCTCTTTGTAATGGTTTTCTATGATGCAATCTAAATCGTGGTGTGCATCCTGATAGTGAGACTGCCATACTTCCAAAGTTAATACCTCTTTTTTATGTTTTATGGCTGGCTGTTTTGACTCTACATCCCGATATACCCTTCAATCAACCGCAGCGTCTGCTCCAGCCCCCGCACATGGGTCCGCTCTGTGCCATGGGACGCGTGGACTCCCTGTCCGATTAAAGCGCCGCGGATATTATGGCCGCCGCGGATTGCCGCTCCAACGTCTGACCCGTAATGAGGGAATACATCAACTGCAAACCCAAGCTCCCGCTCCTTCGCAATCTCAATCAGCCTGTTCGTCATATCGTAATCGTATGGGCCGGAGGAATCCAGAGCGCAGATAGATACCTTGTATTCGTCTCCCTTCAAATCATCACCGACAGCGCCCATATCTACCGCGATAAACTCCTCAATCTCCTCCGGAATCCAGCTTGCGCCGAATCCAACCTCCTCAAAATTACTGATAACGAGACGAAGAGTCTGTTCCGGCTGTCTTTTGCTGTCAGACAGTTCTTTTAAAACTCCCATCAGAACTGCCACAGACGCCTTATCGTCGAGATGGCGGGACTTGATAAATCCACTCTCTGTATAAACAAACATGGGATCGAAGCTGATATAATCGCCCGCTGAGATTTCCAGTTTTTCTACATCCTCCTCGCAGTGTACCTCTTCGTCGAGGCGCACTTCCATATTTTTCGGTTTTCTTTCAAGGTTTTTCGCATCGTCATACGTATGGACAGACGGTTCCCTTGTAAGAATCGTTCCGGTATACGTCTTACCGGTCCTGGTATGTACCTTGCAGTACATCCCTTCAATACTTTCCATCATAAAGCCGCCTACCGGGATAATCCGAAGCATCCCCTCCGGGCTGATGGAACGGACCATTGCACCTAACGTATCAACGTGAGCCGACAGCCCTAGAACCTTCCCGGTTCTGCCTGGCACTGAAATGACAAGACCGCCTTTTCTGTTATAGCGGGACTGATATCCAAGACGGGCTGCTTCCTCTTCAACTGCCTTCATGACCCGAGAAGTGAAACCGCTTGGACTGGGAATATTCACAATCTTCTCCAAAAATGATACAACGTACTCCATGATATCTGATTGATTTGCAGACATAATATCTTCCTCCTGTATAGTAAAATAGTATATAAAAATCTTATTTTATATCATTTGAAACCAGTCTGCACTTATGGCAAACATAATCATAGTGGATTTTACCGGTATCACGATTTTTCCACGGTTCCCCGCACTTAGGGCAAACCGGCTTGTTCGGACTGTAGTATTTAAAAAGGAAATAAAAGAAAGGGATCCCTGTCTTCTCCTCAAAAAATGCGCAGTACCGTAAAGCCTCCTTCGATAACATGCTGTCAGGATCGTTCATCATCCGGTAGCCGTGACGTTCCCCAATGCCTTGATAAAATTGCCGATCACAGGAACGGTACGTCTTCTGCCAGCCCAAAAGGTCATAGTATTCTGAATTATCATAAGTTTTTGGAAACTTATAGAGAGGAACCGGCTTATTGCAGTCGCCGCAGCAAACCGGCGGCAAAGCGGATGCCATATTTGTCTGCAATACGTAATGGCTCGGTGACTTACACGTACAGCAGTCCTCGTCATCATAGTTCTCCCCTATCAACAACAGTTGCGCTGGCCTTGCAGACATCTCTTCCACCTCTTTAAAAAACTTCACGCTATACTTATTCCAGTATTTTTCACTGAGGGAATCCATTTCCAGCGCCACAACACGGCACGCATAACAATCCTCCAGTTTTACCGTATTTTGATATTCATTCAGGATTTGACC
The DNA here is from genome assembly GCA_959018155.1 of uncultured Hungatella sp. Lineage (GTDB taxonomy): Bacteria > Bacillota > Clostridia > Lachnospirales > Lachnospiraceae > Hungatella. The sequence continues at coordinate 3,779 of CAUEKH010000079.1, read as the reverse complement.
GTTATTAACCAGACTGGCAATAAACCAGTATATGTTGTTGATATATTCATCATCTGCTGATTTTGGATAAAACCGGTATTCATATGTATACATACAGCATTTCTCCTTTTGCCGGGTGCGGCATTTCATACCTGCGATTATTATAACGCAGAAGAAGTCAAAATGCGAGAATTATTGCCTAGTCCGGAAAAATCCTCTTTGGAAGCAGCTCCTTACATAAACAGGGCCTGCTCCCCGCGCAGGCCCTGTCCTCCCCTTTTCTATTTTCCCAACAACACCGGAATTTCCGCCAAGCTGTCAATATACCAGTCCCCGCCTTCCTGATTAACATAAAACCGTTTTTCCCGTCTCACTGCCACAGGGATTCCGGCGAACCCGGATTTTTGTTACTTCCTTTCGATTATTCTTCCTCATAACAGGAAAATGTATTTCTCCCCGCTGCCTTGGCCTGGTACAGCGCCTCGTCCGCAGCCCTTAAAAGCCGCTCATAATCGTTGAGCCCCTCTCCATACCAAGCAAGCCCCACCGACAGATTGACCGTGCGCCAGGTTCCATCCGGAAATATTATGGGATTCTGTTCCATATCCCGGAAGAAATCCGTGATCAGCTTCAGAATCTCTTTCCTGGAATTCATGTGGTGAAGGAAGATACAGAATTCATCTCCTGAGCGTCTTGCCGTGATTCCATGGTCTCCCTCAAACTTAAGCAGCCGCTTTGCCGCTATCTGAAGATAGGTGTCCCCCCAATCGTGGCCGTACTGGTCGTTCATCGTCTTAAAATTATCGAGATCCAGCATCATCATGACACTGCTTCCCAAATCTTTCCCGCCTCCGAGCAGTAATTCCACCTTACTCCGGAACCGGGTAATTTTGCGCATACCGGTTAATGCGTCGTAATCCCGCTCATGGCGGATTCTCCGCTTCTCAATCACATCGCCGGTCACATCATTGACAACGCCGAAGATCCCGCTGTCAACAGCATTGATCTGAATTCTGACCCAACGCACGGGATTTTCGGAAATCAAATAGATATCGCTGCCCTCCCGTTCGCATTTTCTCTGAATCCGGTTGATAACAGCCATAAACTCTATCTTATTGTGGAAATATTTTTCCTGTTCTTCCTCACTCCATCCCAGGATTTTGGCCAGTCTTCCCGTTCCTCTCACTTCCGAAGAGTCCTGGCCAATCTCAAAGACCCCGATAGGCATATCCACCATGTCAATCACCCGCGAGACCTTGACTCCTGCCTCCAGGATACTCGCCACCATATGATTGATTTCCGCGCTGAGCTGTTTAAATTCCGGGTTATTATCCACAGCCACCACCGTATCCAGCTTTCCCGCCGTAATATCCGCCAGATTACCGGCAATCTGATGAATTCCGTCCACAATCTGAACCTTGACGAGACGGTTAATAGAGAGCTGCATAATCAGGAAAATCAGCAGGAAACAGATACAGAGTATTTTCATCTGCTCTCCCCGCTCTTTATATAAAATGCTTTCCCTCTGGCTGACACCGAGATAGCGGTCGCCATCCCGTTCAATCACGTAGAAGCGTCTCCGGCCTTCAAATGTATGAAACTTTCCCTCTGAATACGAATCGAGACTCTCCAGGGAGAAACCGACGTCCTGAATATTTTTTCCCTGGTATTTTTTCAGAGAGTGGGCCAGGAACTCCCCCGTTTCAGCGTCAATGACGAAGAGCGTACTGCCCTCCTCCACCGGCACACGGGAAAAGAGATAAGAAAGTTCATTTTTCTTCTGTGCCTCCAGAAATCTAACCGGCGACAGCCCCACCTGCACGATTCCCTTCTGATCCTGTCTCGCCACCCCTACATACTGGAACATCTTCTGCTCCGCGCCGTTGGGCCTGATATCCTGTACCAGAGTGATTTTCGGATCTTCAAGGATCTGCAGAAACTCAGCCGTCTGATCCGTACTTCTAAAATCCATTCCAAAGTACTTCGGGATGGTTCCCGCATACAGAATTCCGTTTTCATCAATCACATGGAGTTCATCCACATTGAGCAGCACTTTAATTTTCTCCAGTTCCGTCTGGCTTTCCAGCACCTCCGGATTCTGTGCGATAATATAGGCAAATGCCTGTGCCCTCGTTAAATAGTCCTCGTCCAGACTTTCCTTTAAAGTCTCAAGTTCCGCGTCATTGGCCTCCAGTGTCTGAGATACCTGCATCAGCTTCAGTCTGGAATTATCAATCATATGCCTCTCGGCATTTTTACTCTGTACCAGCCAGCCGGCCAGCATGATTGCACAGAAAGCAACGGCCACAACGCCGAATAAGTATTTCGTGAATATCTTCTGCATCCTCCGCGCACCTCCGGCTTAAAATTTCGTGTTCTGTTTACTATCATATCACAAAAAGAGTAAAATAGACCAGTTTCTGTTATTTTTAAATTTACTGGTTCCATTTACACTGTGCGAAACTTGTGAAAAGATGCGAAGTCCCCATGACCATAAATCGTCAAAAAAATACGGCTGGCAGTCACCTTACTCTGATGTCCGCCAGCCGCATTTTCATTATTCTGTGCCTTCGTTTCCTGTGCCTTTATTTTCTACATTTTTCTCATCAAAATTGATCGTCTCACCGACAATATACACCGGCCTGTCCTTCAGTTCCGCAAACAGAATTGCAATGTAGTTCCCGATAATTCCCACAATCAGAAAGAGAATTGCAAACATAAAACAGATCAGGACGATAGTAGTTGCATAACCGCTGGGCGTTCCCACTCTGGCCCAGCTGTAGATCGTATAAATCATCATAATAATTCCCAGCAGCCCGGCAAATCCACCGGCATAGATGCCCAGTTTCAGAGGAAGGTTGGAAAAGCACATAATCGTATTTAAAGAAAATGTAATCAGCTTCCTGATACTGTATTTGCTTTCGCCCGCTACCCGGTCCGCTGCCTCATACTCCATCGTGGTCCGTTTAAAACCGATATTCTGCACGTATCCGCGCAAAAAACGCACCTTTTCCCGGTAGCTCGTCTTAAGAACACGGGCGGCCCTCGCTGATACCGCGAAGAAATCCGAGGCATTCGGCTCAAATTTCACGTCGGAGAGCACATTAATCAGACAGTAGAAAGCGGCTGAGGAAAAGTTCTTAAACCAGCCCGCGGAAGTATTTTTCGTGCGGACCATGCTGACCACGTCGTACCCTTCCTCAAACCGCGCCACAATTCCAGGAAGGCATTCCGGCGGATGCTGTAAATCCGCATCCATACAGACAATCCCGTCTCCGCTGCTGTAATCGATCCCGGCAATCATCGCTGCCTCGTGACCGAAGTTGCGTGAAAAGTTGATCACACGGACGTTTCTGTCAGAAGCCGCCAGTTCTGTCAGAACAGCAAGGCTCCCATCCTGGCTTCCGTCATTGACAAAAATCAGTTCATAATCCCATGTAAGGCTTTTCAGCACTTTTGCCGTCTCTGCATAGAACTGGCGAAGAGCCAGCTCCTCATTGTAGCAAGATACGACTATCGACAATTTTTTACTCATACTGTTCTACTCCTGAATGTCATATGTCTTAATGTTGGGCCACGTTCCTCACGCGCTTCCCGATTCCCCGCATCACCCATCTGGCTGCTACCGCGATTACCAGGGGCACCACCACGCCAAGCACCAAATATACCACGTGAAGCTGTGGATAAGAGTGGGGGAATATGGCGTAATTCTCAGCCGGAAGCCCACTCATGCGGCCATAGATTCCATCCGTCAGCTTGAACACCAGAAAATGAAGAGCCATGATGTCAAAGGAATAACG
>CAUEKH010000078.1 GCA_959018155.1 uncultured Hungatella sp. | reverse complement strand
TTTTTTTTCCCTTTACGCCATTGTTTTTTCGCATTCTGATAAAGTACCTCCCTTCTTCATTCAGAACTTCCGTTGGGAATTTCTCCTTTCCCTCGGCCCAACAGATCACACAGCCTGGCCTGACAGCCTGACTTAAAATTAAGTCCTTATCCACGTGATAAAGCCGGAACAGCTCTTTGATTTCCGCTTCGTCCTCATACCGCGTAAAATTTCTGTCACCGGTCAGATTTTTCAGGAAGAGGAAAGAGAGGAAATCCTGGAGATGGAGTCCGGAAAATTCCCACGTCCAGTATTCCACCGTATCACTTTCTTCTTCCGGATGCGGATTGCCGGACAGAAGGGGCGGATTGTCTTCTGTCATATCCTCAAGCCGGACTGCGGCCGGTATTCCCGCCATATTTCCGATTATGCAGATGTCCCCATCTTCATCCTCCGTCTCGACAGTAAAAAGTTCCATGTAGTCCGGAGAATAACAGGACAGAATGCCTCTGTTTACCGGAAGATATCCGTACTTTATTAAAAACTCTTTTAACATCGGCGGCAGAATGAGGCCTCTCTGTTTCTCATTCTTAATGATATCGCCCTTCCATACTCCGTACTCCTCACCCTGGTAAAAGATTCTCATGGCCTCAAGCGGCCCTATATCTGTCAGGAAACTCATTTTTCTCCTGCCTTTCTGTTATCTTACTCTGGCACTACACATTTACTGACTGCTGCACCGACTTTACCGAACCGCGTTCTACGAGAAACGGGGCGAAATAGTAGTTTCTTGTGGGAGACTCCCCGTCCGCCTCCTCAATCCGCCGCAGGATCACTTCCACTGCCTTGGAAGCCATCATCCCGATATTCTGGTCCACGCTGGTAAGCGGCGCCTCCACAATCCCACACAGTTCCGTATTGTCATAACCGATAATCGAAAAATCCTCCGGAACAGACAGTCCCTGCTCTTTCGCATAAAGATATGCGCCGTATGCCATCCAGTCATTTCCGGCAAAAATAGCGGACACCCCTTTTTTCAGTAAATATTCCGCGCCGGAACGCCCCGTCTCCATATCGTAATTTCCGTAGTAAACCAGTTCCTTATCAAACGGTATCTTATAGGCCGCCAGTGCCTCCTGGTAGCCCTCCACCCGTTTTCTCGAGGTATAAATATTCTGCTCCCCAACCATGATCCCGATCCTGGTATGACCATTCTTTATCATATATTCTGTGGCAATCCTGCCACCCTGCTTATTATCCGCGGTCACAAAGTCACAGAACACATTGTAGGCAGCCCGGTCTAACAGCACCAGGGGGACCCCGCTCTTCTGCACAGACTTTAATAGCTTTGTATTTTCCTTGTCCATGGTGCGGGGCGGAATGGCAATAATCCCATCTACATTCTTAGCCATCAGTCCCTCCAGCGCAGAACAGAAACAGTCCATCTCATCCCCCACATAGGTGAAGAAGATCGTATACCCCTTATAAAATGCGCACTTTGACGCTTCCTCCACCAGCTTATGATAGAAGGAATTCATTTGATCCGGCACCAGCATCCCGATGGTTTTCACCTTTTTAAACTCGCCAAAATCTATCTCTGTCTCCTTTTGAAACTGCAGTTCTCTGGCAATTCGCAGGATATGTTCTTTTGTATCCTCGGCAATCCGGGAAGGTCTGTTATTTAATACGAGCGATACCGTCGAAGGGGATACTCCGGCCGCTTTTGCTATATCTTTTACCTTAACTTTCACTCCTGCACTCTCCTGATCAATATTTTATCCCCTGGAAAATCTCTGCTGCAGCTGCCTCATTTTCACAAAATAGCTGACAGCCAGAATCACATCCGCCCCCAGCCACGCAAGGATTTCCGCATAGAAAATCCCCTCCTGGCCGAAAAGATACGGAAGAATAAGGGCCGCGCCGGTTCTCATGACGAATTCCGCCACTCCGGACATCATGGGGAGAACCGTGTCCCCCATCCCCTGGATGGAGGAACGCACCACATGGAGGAAATAGAGGACTGGCAGGCAGACTCCCATAATCGAAAGATAATGGTAGGCGATCGCAAGTGTCGTCTCGGCCTCCTGGGGCGTCCCCGTGATAAAACAGCTCAAGATCGGCCGGCCAAATGCCAGCATCACAGCGGCAATCACAGCCGACGTCACCATGGCCAGAACGAGGCCCGACCTCATTCCCTTCTTGATCCGGTCAAGCTTCTCCGCCCCCAAGTTCTGCCCCACATACGTCGTCATGGCGTAGCCGTAAGAGGTGGCGGCGATTTCCAGTAAGCCGTACAGCTTGTTGGTTGCCGTAAATCCGGCGATAAAAAGGACGCCAAAGCCATTGACCACAGCCTGGACAATCATGCCGCCCACGGCGATAATACCATTCTGAAATGCCATGGGAACGCCCAGCCCCATCAGCCGTTTTCCTAACGCCACGTCGGGTTTAAAATCCGACTTTTCAAATGACAGAATGGAAATCTTTAAAATGTTCGCCAGACAGAACAGACCGGAACAGACCTGCGCGATCAGTGTAGCGGCCGCCGCTCCCGCAATTCCCCAGTGGAATACGAGAACGAAGAGCAAATCCAGGCCGATATTGACAACGGAAGCGACTATCATGGCGTGAAGCGGCGTCTTTCCGTCACCCATGGCTCTTAAGATGGACGCCAGGACATTGTAGGCCATGACAATCGGGATTCCCCAGAACATGATTCTTAAATACAAGAGGCTCTGACCGATAATCTCATCCGGCGTATTCAAAAGTTCCAGTACCGGTCTGGCAATCAGCTGAGCCAGCGTCAGCATGACCGCTGAACTGAGACAGGCCAGAATCGCTGAATTGGCAATCACGCGCCTTAAACTCTTATAATTGCCGGCTCCGAACTCATAGGCCATCAGGATAGCAAATCCCTGGGAAAATCCCTGAATCATCCCTAAAAGCATCCAGTTGAGCCAGTCCGCGGCTCCCAGCGCCGCAAGGGCGGAGACGCCGAGGGCCTGTCCCACCACCATGGTATCTACAACCGTATAAAACTGCTGAAAAACATTGCCAAACATTAAAGGAAGGGAGAACATGAAGATCAGTTTCCATGGTTTCCCTTCAGTCATTGATTTGATTTTAGCCATACCTACCTCACTCTGTTTCGTAATAAATGCAATACTCCTATTGTATTTCATTCTGGCATAAAATTCAAGAAAAACAGTTCCGGCAAACAAAAGTAAAGCAAAAGAAGAGTTCCCGCTCTCCCCGCCGGCCAACCGGCTGTGGATTGTGGGAACTCTTGTTATTTTCCTGCCATTTTTCAGGAAGCTTTTACAGTTCTTTTAAGACGGCCTGCAAGGAGTTGTAAGCCAGCGTATAGGCTTCCTCACCGGTCAGCTTATGGCCGATAGAGCCTTCCTTTTCCAGAGCGGAAAAGCCTGCGAATTCAGCCAGATGCGGCTCTAAGGACAGGAAGCCCTGGTAGCCGGATTCCTTCAGCATACCGAGAATCTTCTTTACATTTCCGTCGCCGGTTCCTGCCGGAACAACGCTTCCGTCCGCCCATTTTGCGTCCTTGATATGGACATAGGCGATGTACGGCTTTAACATCTCGTACGCCTCTAACGTATCCTGTTTGCACTGTACGAAGTTGGCGAAATCGAAGACTGCCTTAAAGTTATCGCTGTACAGTTCTTTCATAATATCTAAGCAGCGGGGTGCGATGTCGCCATAGATATCCTTTTCATTCTCATGAAGAAGGATTACGCCCTGCTCCTTCGCATAATCAGCCATGCGGTGAAGACGCTTCATCACCTCATCGCGGAAATCTTCCGGATTCTTCTCCTGGTCGATGAAGAAGCTGAACATGCGGATATATGGCGTCTCCATAATTTTTGCAATCTCTACAGTGTGGCAAAACAGTTCAAAATGCGGCTCGAAATCGTCCTCGATTTTGATCTTTCCTATGGGAGAACCGATGGAGGATAAATGGATATTATGCTCGTCAAGGATCTTCTTGATAGCCTTTACCTCATCAAGTGAATACTCTACCAGTCCCTTGCCATTGACACCGCGCATCTCAATATGATTGATTCCAAGCTTTGTAATGACTTCTATCTGTTTGTCAAGGTTTGTGTCGATCTCATCTGCAAACCCGGAAAGTGTGATTCCCTCAAACATCTTCTCTTCCTCCTGTTTATTCTGAATTAATACGTACCCTCTGTGTCGAATACGACTCCCGTTCCCTCTTTTTTCCTGGAATTCTTTCTTCTCTTGTTCAGTTCCTCTAAGAATAAGTCTTCATCGAACGGAATCTCCACCGGCTTCTCAAGCCAGCTGGATAAGTGCATGGCGTTGGAGAGAGTCAGTCCCCAGATGCCTTCTTTTCCTTCCGCTACCAGCGGTGTTCCGTGAAGAATATGGGAAGCAAATGCCTTTAAAACGCCTACGTGCTGTTCATTCAAGCCGTCTGTCTCCACTTCAATCTTCTCCACCTCAGGCTTGTCGAAACCGCCCTTGGCTGTCATGCAGAAGGTGCGCTCATTTTCGCTCAGCTTATACAGAGTCAGTTTCTCATCCTCGCAGACCAGTTTGCCCATCTCTAACGTGATCTCGAAGCGGTTGGTACCCGGTGCGTCGGCTGTTGTCGTAACGAATACACCGGTTGCTCCGTTAGGGTATTCCAAATATGCGGTTACATCATCCTCAACCTCGATATCATGCCATTTTCCTTCATGGCAGAATGCGCGGACCTTGCTTGGCATACCGCAAATCCACTGGAGTAAATCCAGGTTATGAGGGCACTGGTTTAATAAAACGCCGCCGCCTTCTCCATCCCATGTAGCTCTCCAGCTTCCTGAATCGTAGTAGGATTTCGTTCTGTACCAGTCGGTGATAATCCAGTTGACACGCTTGATAGCGCCCAGTTCTCCGCTGGTTACCAGTTCGTGCATCTTCCTGTAAATGCAGTTTGTCCTCTGGTTGAACATCATGGCAAATACCACATCGCTCTTTTCGGCAGCCTCGTTCATCTCACGGACCTGTTTTGTATAGACACCGGCAGGCTTCTCACACATCACATGCTTTCCCGCTTCGAAAGCCTTCATCGCCAGCACCGGATGCTGATAATGGGGAACGGCAATTAAAACTGCGTCGCATTCGTCGCCGCGGATTAAATCCTCGCCCTCCTCATAGATTTTCACGTCAGCAGGAACATGGTCCTTTGCCCACTGTCTTCTCGTTTCCAGACGATCAGCAACGGCTGTGAGCGTCATCTCCGGAACCTTGCCCTCTAAGAGGCTTCTGATATGGCCTGTACCCATATTACCGACTCCAATGATACCAATTCTAACTGTTTCCATTGTCCTTCTCCTTTCACGTCTGCCATTTTCTATGTAATCTTATTTGCGCGGTCAAGCCCGCTGTTATCAATCATGACGGCAGACCCTTGATATCGTATCATAAATATTATATACTGAAATCAGCGCAATTTCCATGCTTTTATTGGCGAAAAACATGCGTGTCTTGCTATTTTATTTTTACGAAAAGAGGTTTCAGTCTTGGAACGCAAATTTTTACGAAACGATATGCCCGAACCGATTAACTGCCAGTGGACCACCTCCTTAAAAGCGGGCAATATGGACTTTCATCTTCACAATAATTACGAGATATTTCTCCTTTTAGAGGGAAGTATCTCCTATTTTGTAGAGCAGTCGTGCTACCATATGAACCCGGGGGATTTAATCCTTTTCAACAGCCAGGAGATCCACAAAGCCATCAATGTACTCGACACCCCGTTTACGCGGATGGTCCTCCACGTCAATCCCATGTTTATCAGACAGTTCTGTACCAGCAGGACGAATCTTTTAGCCTGCTTCCACCACCACGGCCCGGGACTCGACAATATGCGGACTCTGACTCCGGAACAGGCGAAGCGCCACAGGGAACTGTTCTGCCGGATTAAAGAGTTTTCAGGGAGAAATGATTACGGCAGCGATCTGCAGTCCATCACCGCTGTGATCGAACTTCTCCTGATGGTAAATGAATGCTTTTCCAGCACCGTCCCGAAAAATGCCGGCGCCGGCCATGACAGAATCTGGCCCATTATGACGTATATTGACGAGCATTTGACGGAACATTTAACGCTGGAAAACATCGCAAAAACCCTGTCCATGGATAAATATTATTTAAGCCACTTATTTAAAAAGGAGACGGAAAGCAGTATTTTCCAGTATATCCTGGTCAAGAGAATCGCCTTATCAAAGGAACTTCTGTCTCAGGGCTACACCGTGACCGAGGCGTGCCAGCAGGCCGGTTTTAACGACTATTCCAACTTTATCCGCTCCTTCAAAAAGATCACCGGATACTCTCCTGGACAGTTTAAGAAAAACCACGCCGGCGCAGGCTTCGCGCCTTCCCCTGATTCTTTATAAACTTGTAAGGGCAAAGTAAAGAACTGACGGACTTAAAAGTGGTATGATAAGGGCAGGAAATACTTTCCACAAAATATATTCCACCATGTAAGGAGGATATTTTATGAAACGATTTATGTTTACCCTTTGTCTTACTACTGTCTGCCTGCTTTTTACCGCCTGTTCTCCCCGGACGAAAGACGAGGCGACGGCAGGACAGAATATTACCGGACAGAATGTGGCTGAACAGAATGCGACTGGGCAGAATGTGACCGGACAGAATGCTGCCGGACAGAATGTGACCGGACAGAATACTGCCGAACAGAATGAGACCAGACAGAATACTGCCGAACAGAATGCGACCGGGCAGAATGCTGCCGGACAGAATGTGACCGGGCAGAATACTGCCGAACAGAATGCGACCGGGCAAAATGTGACCGGGCAGAATGTAACCGGGCAAAATGTGACTGGGCAGAATGTAACCGGGCAAAATGTGACCGGGCAGAATGTAACCGGGCAGAATACTGCCGGACAGGACGGCACCGTGGACAGCAAGCAAGGACAGACAAAACCGGAAAATCCAGGCTCAGAGGCGCCAATACCAAAAAATCTGCGCGGAATTACCGGACGGTATTTAAAATCCGTCTCCGGTGACGGGATCCTTGTAAGCGACACCCTCGGCCCTGTCGTATTTTCCGATACCAAAGCGGATTCCGGCTTTATTCGTTCTTTAGAGGATGGGGATTTGATTACTATTCTGGTAGATTTGATACAGGAAACTTACCCTTCCATGGCGGAATCATACGGCTGTGAGCTTGTTGAAAAAGGAACGCCGGAAGATGTAGATCCGTTTGTCTTAGGCCGTATGGTGGAGATGGGACAGGTAAAATCACGCGACTTAACACCCATGGTTTTCATTGACGATACCCTGTATGCCTCCACCGGGCGGAAAGCCAGCGTCACATGCGGCACCGCGGACGGAACAATCACCTCTTCTGTAGAAAAAAGCGCCATCCCCGCAGAGAACAATCAGTCCAATTTCGGTGTCGGCGCCAGTTTTACAAGACTGGAGGACGGCGCTGTCGGTGTTGCCATGGATTCGGACTATATTCTGTTCCTGGACAGTGAAACCGTGGAATATCATCATGAATATTATAAAAAGTCAGAGTTGAGCGAAGAAACACTGGAATGGCTGAAGCATTACAACAGATTGCCGGAGGAACAACAGCGCGCCATCAATTCTGTTCCGCGTGAATTCATCCATACCGCTCCGAAAGACGTTGTTGCGTTAGAGACAGATGCAGAATTATCACCAGAAGAATGATACTTTTCTTGTAATTTCTTTTTAGCAGGAGTACAATCAGAGATATCAGAAAATAAAGGGGGATAACTATGTGGTTTCTGTTTGCGTTACTCTCATCCGTCTTCGCGGCGCTTACCTCTATTTTGGCCAAATTAGGGATTGAGGGTGTCAATTCCAATCTGGCCACCGCTGTCCGGACGGTAGTGGTCGTCATCATGGCGTGGGTGGTCGTATTTATGACCGGCGCTCAGGGCGGGCTGCCTTCCATCGGCAGAAGAAGCTGGCTGTTTTTGATCCTCTCCGGCCTGGCTACAGGCGCATCATGGATTTGCTACTATAAGGCTCTCCAAATCGGAGAGGCTTCCAAGGTCGTGCCGGTGGACAAGTTCAGCATTGTGCTGACCGTCATCCTGGCTTTCCTGATTCTGCATGAGCAGATTACGGTCAAAAAGCTGGTGGGGATCCTGTTCATCACTGCCGGAACATTTTTTATGATATGGTAAATGCGAAGGAATACTTCCGCAAAAATGGATAAAGAGCAGAAACAGCACCGTCACTGCAGGCCGTGTTGTTTCTGCTCTTTATCTTTATCGCTTCCGCTGGCGAAATCTCTTATGGATTATTTCTCAGTTTCGCCTCTTCTTTTAAGTCTTCCTCGTCAATTACCCGATCCCTGTAATAATATTTCTTATCCCGCTCATCGATCGGCCGCAACACTCTGCATGGATTTCCCGCTGCCACACAATTTTCCGGAATATCCTTAACCACAACACTTCCCGCTCCAATCACACTGTTTGCTCCGATTGTCACTCCCGGACAGATGGTTGCCCCCGCGCCTATCCAGCAATTGTCTCCAATCGTTACAGGATCGGTATACATATACTCTCTCATTTCCGGGTTAATCGGATGACCGACTGTGGCAATCGTAACCGCCGGGCCGAACAGCACACGCTTTCCTATCGTGATTGCGCCGTCATCAATAAAATTACAGTTCACATTTATGTAAGTTCCCGCTCCAACAGAAATATGGCTTCCATAGCAAAAATAAAAGGGTGGTTCAATCCAGATATTTTCCCCTTCAGCCAGCATTTCTTTCATCAGTTCAACCCGCAGCGCAGACTGTTCCGGCGTTGTCCCGTTAAAGGCCATCATCCTTTTTTTCGCTTCCTGCCGCTCCTTTGGCAAACCCTCACAGTCATCTGTAAATAATTTTCCGTCCCTGATTCTTTCTCGCATCGTCATATCTGTTCCTCCATCTGATTCCATCCCGCAAACAAAACAAACCGGATCACGGAACACTGATTTTCGTGTCCTGCAATCCGGTCCGCCTTATTTTAATTTTT
>CAUEKH010000077.1 GCA_959018155.1 uncultured Hungatella sp. | reverse complement strand
TCAGCATTGATGATGTTTGATCGACATGCAAATTTAAAATATAAGTTTGGAAATCAACATTTCTGGTTGGAAGTCGAGCCACCCGTTCTACGAGTGGCGGCGACTCTTCTCAATCTTATTCTTTAAATCAGTATATTAATCAGCTAAATCCTGCTACTTTCCTACTACAGCTTTTTCCATAAAATTGCTCATAACACTGATGATGTTCACCTGGCTGGACACGCTTTTTTGCTATCCTCCATTGATCATTCCTCCACACTCCAGGGCTCAATCACCAGCCTGTTCCCCTCTCTCCCCTCGTCCTCCATCATACTGTCCATATATCGTTTAAAAAACAGGTTTTCCCCCTTCTCTTCCCACAGTTTCCACGCATCCATTTTCCTTATTTCTTCATTTTTCTTCATCGTTCCCGCAAAGTAATCCCGGTTCATCATCACAGCCAGTTCCACCATGCGTTCTTTTTCTTCCGGCGGGGCATCAAAAGGCGCAAGTTCCTTTTCCATTTTTCTCCGGGTACAGTTGTCGAAGAATTCCCGGGCTATTACATCGATCCCGGCCTTTTCTTCTTCACTCTCCGCTGTAGCCACTTGTTTTGCCATCGCCACCGTCTTCGTCCCATAAGAAATCTTTCCCTGAGTGTCAATTTCTATCAAACCATATTGATTAGGGGACACGGAGAGGGCGCCTGTTGCAACATCATACAGCCCGTTTTCCTCTGCGATATGCTGAATATGAACGTGACCGCTTAGATTCAACCGGACTCCATATTGATGAAGCAGTTCTGCCGTTTCCTCATGATTTCCCATCACAAAGCCCTGGGACAGCAGGCTATTCTGTATCAGGACGTTCTGGTGTGTCACGGTGATGACGGAAGCACCTGATTCCTTTGCCTTCTCAAGCTGCTCTTCCAGCCACAGGAGTGTCCCCTCCCGCAGCCGTCCCGGCGACTCCCGGGTATTGCTGTCCAGCAGGAGAAGCCACACCTTTTCCGTCAGCTGATAGAGAAAGCTCAGCGATTCCTCATCTTTTGAGGCGGCGACGCCATACCCTGAATTTCCATAGATATCAGCAAACTCCTCACCGGATACAGGACTCGTCCTGGTAACAGTCTCCCCTTCAAAAGATGCGGCAAATGGATTATTCAGGTCGTGATTTCCCGGAATTACCAGCACAGGAATCCCCTCCTCCTGCAGCTGCACCAGCCTTCCGGCCAGTTCTTCATGGCTTTCTCTCTCACCATTGAAAGCGAGATCTCCGCTCAGAATCAGGGCAGCCGGATGGAGTTTGCTTACCTCCATTAAAAAACTGTCTACAATCTCCGGCGAATACTGAGTCACTTTCCCGTCGCCATTTTCCAGCATCCTCATAAAACCGGTACCGTAATCCGTCAGCTTCGGGGAAAGATAGTGCAAATCAGTCGCTACAACGATGTGAAGCGGCGCTTCCGCTTTTTCCTGAGACTCTTTTCCTCTGGCACAGCCGGTCAGGGCGGCGCAGAGACATGACAGTAATGTAAGACTGATGAGTTTTCTCATGATTGACTCCTTTTCTTTATGGCCTGCTGGTGGCAGTTTCTCCTACAGACTGGAATCCCGGCTGTCTTTCCTGCAGATATTGGCTTTAAGTGTATCGTAAGAGCATAAGCATATTTCCTGTGTTATCTTTGCAGGTTTCTTTTCAGTAATTTCATATAACTCCTCTATGAGATCCGGAATGCCGTCGGGAAAATGGATTTGGCAAATTGTATGATGACCGTGCCAGGCATATTCGATGGGTTGGGTTTTGAATTCGGAGAAAAAGCATAGCACGGCTGCTTTACACCGCATTACGGAATCCCGTTCGATTTCCCCATTATTGATACGCATAATCATCTCATACTCCAGGCCGGCAGGGATATCGGCATAGGCGAAACCAAGCATGAAATACAGACCGTTTTTAACGTGCTGATACTTTCTGAAATTATTAACCAGCCGGGTATCTACACGATACTGCGTACTGTTTATTTCTATTTCGGGAATTAATATATTACGTACAAATTCCGGGTGGAATCGCGCAAGAAGGATTAGCTTTCGATCCTGGACTTTCGAATCTTCATAAGATAACATCTCTTTTCCTCACTGAGGCCGAGGCGTCTTCTATACAAAAGACGGACCTGTGACCTGGATCTATTGTGGGCCGTGACTGGTAACTGTTCTGCTCTTATTCTAGCATAAACACGATTCTTCGTCTATCTCGTTATCGCCTCTTTTCCTTCGGTGGGACTGAACACGCTGCTGTTCACACGGCATGAGGCCGGTGAGGCGGGGCTGCACCCGGAAGCAGAAAACAGGCTCCTGGCCTGACAGCAAAACGGCACAGCCAAAACTGACTATGCCGTGAGACTTAACAATATTTTTTTGTGGCGCTTTCACTCAGCGGACCTTTTCATGACCTGGCTCTTATGAGTTTCTCTTATTTCACATCATACATTTTAATCATTTCCCGTGTATTCATGCTTCTGGGAGTCACTTCGATTTTCTCCAGTTCTACGCGGTCTGCGTGGCGGATCCAGAGGCCGTAGGCATCTACATCCCCAAAGGAGTTATTTTCCGGATATTCGTATAAATATTCTTCTATCACTTCCGGGACATTTACAATCTCCTCATTATCCTTATAAACCACTTTAAAATCGCGGACGGCAATATCGCGGATTGGTTTTTTCACGGAACTACCGTCTTTTCTGTGCGCCTCTGAGCCAAAGAGCAGGCTTGGCACCTCCGCTTCCACTGCCGATACGTGCTCAATCGTCACCCTCTCAATGGCGCCTCCCCAGTAACGGCTCGTCTCCTCGTCAGAGTATGGAACGTGGTAACGGTTCCTCATATTGAGACAGATAAATAAAGGACACGTCACTTTATCCATGGTAATGTTTCTCACCACAACATCCGTGATGTGGCTTCCGTCTGCCGATTCAATGGCAATGCCCGACGTAGTTCCCGGGTAAATATCAGGCATGAAAAAGTGACAGTTTTCAACCAGGACTTTTGAGATATCGCGGCCTGTCTCTGTACCGATTTTGAATGAGTTCATCACGGTAATTATCTGGCAGTCATGAATATGGATATCCGTCATATCGGTTCCCGTTTCATCCGGATTCTTTAAAACAATGCCGTCGTCGGCCGTGGAGACAAAGCAGTGGTCGATTTCCACCCGGCTGCTTCCTGTCACGTCGATGCCATCGGTATTGGCAACGTGGCGGTTATTATTGATAACCGTATTCTTTACCAGAACTCCGTCACAGGCAAAGAGATTTAAGGTCCAGGCCATGGAATCGTGAAGCACGATATTTTCTATCCTGACATTGCGGCAGCGTTTTAAGTATACCAGATATCCCGGCCGGATTGTGGGGCCCGTCTCCTCATTGTACTTGTCTTCAGAGAAACGGATTCTCCGGCGGTAATTGTAGCGGAGAGTGGTAGCCGGAAGCATCCGGTTGTCTGTACCGCGAAGCGCCAGATGACTCACCGCAAGCGGCTCCATGCGCGGCTTCAGCTTCGGTTCGTAAACGTACCATTCGCCATTTCCACAGATGGTTCCGCCTCCCGTGATCGTCACGTGTTCTGCCTTCTCCGCTACGACTAAAGCCTGATTCAGCCGGCCCGTTTCACGGGTGGCCGCCACAACGCCGTCCGATGCGATGTGAAGCGTTGTATTGTCATAGAGATAGAAGGTGCCTGTGATATACGTTCCGCCCTGTACCAGAATCGTCCCTCCGCCGGCATTTTTGCAGGCGTCGGCGGCTGCCTGGAACGCAGCGGTATTGACACGGCCCGGGACCGGAACCGCCCCAAACTCCCGGATATCGAATACTGGATAAAACGGCTGTGACTGCGCTTTTCCGGTCTCTTTTCCTGACGGTATCGGCTGTGATTTATCAATATATTCTTCAAACGGAAGCGCCTCGTAGTAATCCCCGGGATAAATATTTCCCAGGTCGGGATAGGTGGGCTTCTCCTGGTCGAAGGTGATAAAATGTCTTAAGTCCTTCGTATACGCCATCCCGATGCTGGCGCCAAACGGGAATTTTCCATTTCTCTCATTATCCCCGTGGAAGAACAGCAGGTAACCGCCCATTTCCGGCTCTGCCGTCAAATCCAGAGCAAAAGCGGCGGTAATCCGATCCTTCGCCCAGGGCCAGCGGCTCTGAGAGAGAAATACTGGAGGATCATTTTCCTCGAAATGCCGGAAATCTTTGGTTTCCATCATTCCAATTCCGTTTTCCGGGGAATGAAGGATCACGTACGCATCATCCTTTACAACTGCACAGACATTTTCACCGCACTCTGTATGACCGACATACGTCCAGTGTTTTAAATCACAGGAACAGGAATACGACATACCGTTCTGTTTATAGAGACACCAGATTTTTTCCGGGTTTTCTCTGTCCCGTATAAAGAACGGGTCTATCATGCGGCCCATTTCTTCCTCCGGCACCTCATCTCCTTTTACGCGGAGTAACACCGGTTCGCCGAAATGCTCAAAGTCTTCCGTCTCCATCATGTAGATACGGCTTTTCTCATTGCCGTATACTTCTCCATTTTCACGGCAGTATGTCTGCATACAGAGGTAGTACTTCCCGTTATATTCCAGAAGATTGCCCGGACTGGAATACTCTTTTCTCTTGTCCCTCTCCGTCAGACTCACCGGCTTGCTCCAGTTCACCAAATCACGGCTTTTGCTCATGCCAATGGTAAAATACTGTTCCTCTTCCTCCTGCTCCACCATGGTAAAGTAGAGATAGAACATCCCGTCGTGGTAAAATGCCGCCGGATCCCGGTAGCCGAATCGGTCATCTCCTGCCAGAACGACAGGCCCCTTTATTTTTGATAAATCTAACATCTTATGCCTCCTGATATTTCTATTCTTCACAGCCGCCATATGCCTTTTGGCATCATACGCGGCACACGTCTCCCGCTATATACTCTCAGGCAGGAAGCAGCGCTGCCGCCTCCCGCCTGACTGTTGCCGGTAAAACTGTATACAGATTCGCACAGCTTACCGGTGATACGCCGTATTATTTTCTATACTCGTCATACTGAGCGGTTAATTCTTTGATTACATCTTCCCCGCCCCGTTTTTTCCAGTTATCGTATTCCTTCCAGTAGCCATCCTCGTCGATGGAACCAACGATGAATTTAACGGCTGCATCCATCATGATCGCGTCTAAATCCCTTCCCATATCGTCATACGTCTCAGAGCGCAGTCCAATGGAAGCGTCGGCCACACAGTAATCGGCTCTTGCTTCGATGGTATCGTAAAGCGCACTTCTTACCTCATTATCGCTGTCTTTTCTTACGTATGGCGCGGACATTAAAATCTGGCCGATATCGCCCATATCCACACTGAGCTGGTCCTTATTGGCAGATTCATTTACAAGCATCTCACGCTTTCCGTCTTTCACCTCATAGTGGACTCCCTCAATGCCATACGTAGTCATATCCTGCATTTCCTTTGTCGCCAGCTTATCGTAAAACGCAAGGACCTTCCTCAAATCCTCTTCTGTCCTGATGGCGTCGTTGCCAAACTTCGTGAACATAATGATACCATTGTAGCCGGAGGTAGCATTGCATCTCGGGTCTTTGCCTTCCTCATGGATTGCCGGAAGTACAGCCACCTTTGCGTCAGCCACTACCTGTGGCAGATTTTCATTTCTTCCATTTACATCATCAATCACACCGAATACGATGCCGTACGTTCCTTTATCAAAGTATTCGTAGCGGGCCTGGGCATTGATTTCAGCAAAGTCTTTATTTAAATAGCCGTCATCATACAGTTTCTTTATGTATTTCAGCGCATCGAGATACTCCTTCGTGCTGAAGTCCGGAACCATGGTCCCATCCTGATAAGCCCAGCCGTTAGGCGCGCCCAGCGCGGTTGCCAGTATCTGAACGCCGTTCCAGCCACGGTTACCGGTTCCCTGGTAGGCGGTCACAATTCCGACCGTATCCTTCTGGCCATTGCCGTCCGGATCATTTTCTGTAAATGCCTTCGCAACCTCATACAGTTCATCAAAGGTTTCCGGTGCTTCAAGTCCTAACTTGTCCAGCCAGTCCTGGCGGATAATTGCGCCGTTTCTCGGAAGAATACGCAGACGGGGGATCCCGTATATTTTACCATGAATTTTGCTGTTTTCCCAGACCTGTTCTCCAACGAATTCATAAAGGTTCGGGTAATCCTTAAGGTAATCGTCCAATGCCCAGAAACCGTCACTGTCGAGCGCCATCAGAAGATTATTGTTCTGAAGGACATTGCTGTTGGCTGTAAATACCATCGGCAGGCTCTGGGAAGCGATAAATGCCGTAATCTTGTCAACATAGCTTAACGTTGGGACGAAATTCACTTTCATTTTTACGCCGGTCATCTCTTCCATTTTCTGATACCACTCATTGTCTGTATCAGGCGCCTGATCTGAGAACAGTTCCTGCATCATTGTGATGGTGAAGGTTCCCTCTGCCGTCTCCCCTCCCCCGGTGCTTTCCCCGGCTGCCTTCGTCTCAGTCTGCGCCGTTCCCTCTTCTGTCGTAGCCGGCGCGGTATTTCCGCCTCCGCACGCTGTCAGAAACATGGCTGATGCCAGTACAAGTGATACCAATTTTCTCTTTTTCATAGTTTTCTCTTCTCCTTTTTTATTTTCCTTAAAAGGGATCACCCCTTAACAGAACCTACCATCATGCCTTTTGTAAAGAACCTCTGTACAAAAGGATAAAGACAAAGAATCGGAATCGTTGCAAATACGATAACCGCGTAGCTGATATTCTGAGGTGGAATGTACCCCAGATCGCTGACCGACGTGGTGTCGGCAAAACCGCCTGATGAAAGCATAACAATATTGCGAAGCCAGATCTGAATCGGATATTTCGCGGAATCATTGATATAGAGGACCGAGTTAAAGTAATCGTTCCAGTAGCCGACCGCGTAAAACAGGGAAAATGTGGCCAGGGTCGGTTTAATCAGCGGAAGCACAATTTTATGGAAACACTGAAAATAGTTGCAGCCGTCAATGACCGCCGCCTCCTCCAGTTCAGAAGGCAGGGAACTGATTGTCGTGCGAATTAAAATCATATTGTAGGCGCTGATACAGCCCGGAAGCCATAAGGACCACCATGTATCATTTAAATGAAGGCCGGACACCACCAGATAAGTCGGTATCATTCCTCCGGAGAACAGCATGGTAAACACCACCATGGCATTTAATACCTTGCGGCCGATAAGCTGAGGCTTGGACAGCACATACGCCGTCATAACCGTCGCCGTCATGCTTAAGGCCGTACCTGCTATCGTAATAACGAAGGAGTTCCCCATGGCCTTAATCAGTGTGTCACTGGACAGCAGATAACGGTACGACGATAAGTCAATATGGATGGGATAAATGAAAAACTTCCTGCTCAGCACGTCTGAAAGAGGCGATACCGAGGCCGAGATAACAAATAAAAATGGGACGAGACAGAGTAAACTGACTCCGGCCAGAATTACGACATTGACCACATCGAAAATCCGGCTTCCCATCGACTCTTTTACCTTTACCGGCTTCATCAGTACACTCCCTCCTCTCCGGCTTTTTTGGCAATCCGGTTTGTCATTATGACGAGAATCAGGCAGACCACGGATTTGAACAGGCCGACAGCGCTGCCGTAGCTGATTTTTCCGTTCGTCATAGCTGTCTGGTAAACATACGTGTCAAATACTTCTCCTACTTCCCGGTTCATGGAGTTGAGCATCAGGAAAATCTGCTCAAATCCTGTATTTAAGAAGCTTCCCATGCGGAGAATCAGCAGGGTAATGATGGTGGATTTGATTGCAGGCAGTGTGATATGTACCATCTGCTGCCAGCGGTTCGCACCGTCCACCTTTGCCGCCTCATACAACTGCATATCCACCCCGGTAAGCGCCGCCAGAAAGATAATCGTCCCCCAGCCGCATTCCTTCCAGATTACCTGTCCCGTTATTAAAGCCGGGAAGAAAGCCCCCTCCGACAGCACCCGCACTTCACGGCCAAACAGCCGGCTGACAGCGTCTGTTAATGCCCCGCTCTCCGCCGAGAATAAGGTCATGCAGATTCCGGCTACCACCACCCAGGATACAAAATGGGGAAGATAGAGAATAGACTGCACCACATTCTTGTACTTTCCGAACTTCAGTTCATTAATCAGAAGCGCCAGTATAATCGGAAGCGGGAAATACACGACTATATTAAAGAAAGCAAGTACAAGTGTATTCCTGAAAATCTGGAAAAACTTCGGGTCCATAAACAGTCGTTTGAAATGTTTCAGCCCTACAAATTTACTGCCCAGCCACCCCAGCATTGCATTGTAATCCTGAAATGCAGTAACGAGTCCCACCATGGGGCCATACTTAAATATCAGGAAATACAGCAGTCCCGGCAGCAGCATCAGATAGAGCATCCAGTCTCTCCTAAACCGGATTCTGACTCTTGTCATTCCCGTCGCATTATTTCCGGTAACGACTTTTGCCATCTTTTTTTTCGTTACAACCACATACAGCACATCCCTTCCTTTTTTTCATTACGTTTCGTTTCAGCCCGTAATGTTTTCTGATATCTGCATTGTAGCCCCTGGCACTCTGCTTTTCCATCTCCAGTATGTCGGTTTCAGCGCTCAGAATTTCGTTTTTCTATACACTTCGCATATTCAAAAACGGAAGTAGCGTTTTCATTTTATCCATTCATTATCTATTTTGTATATTTTTCTTTTATTTTATATACATATTGCACAATTGCTGTGAAGTGTGATTTTCTGCAACAAAAAAGGCGGTGAATGTAATTTCAACGCCTTCCGTCGTCCTGTGACAGTCTTTTGTATCTTCTTCCCTCTGTTTTTCGTTCCCTCTGTCTCCATCTCCTACCGGTCTAAATACTGCCTCGTATACTCCTCAATCACCTTTTTCCCGCCTTCTTCATACCAGCCTTTATACTCCTTCCAGTAATCCGTTTCCGTAATCTCCCCCATCATATACCGCATGGAGGCCTTCTTGATCCTTCTGTTCAAGGTATCGCTCAGCATGGAATACGTCTCGGAGTATAAACCCAACGCATCA
>CAUEKH010000076.1 GCA_959018155.1 uncultured Hungatella sp. | reverse complement strand
CTGGGCAAGCCACTGGGTGCATTTTCCAACTTAAACTGGTATCGGCCCGCCTCCTACTATGAATGTGACTGGAAAGGACGCTGGGAAACTGAGGGCGGCGGCGTTGTCATCGACCAGGCTATCCACAGCATTGATTTAGTGAGGTATTTAATTAACAGCCCCGTTGAGTCCATACAGGCTCATATTGACAGAAGAGTTTTAACTAATATCGAGGTAGAGGATGTAGCAGATGCTGCAATCCGTTTTGCCAATGGTGCGCTCTATTCTTTCTACGCCTGCAATTACTATACACATAATGCAGATATCCGAATTCAGGTTCATTTTACTAACGGTATGGTTACGCTGACAGATAACGATACTGTGATTCTGGAACACAAGGGAGAAGAACCTCGCATAATTCTGTCTGACGGAGGGACAGAAGGCGGCGAATCTTACTGGGGTAAACACCATCTGACGCAGCTTCAGGACTTTTATCACTGTCTGGACTCAGGAAAAACTGTCCCTACAGATCCGGCAGACGCTACAAAAACACTGGAGGTCGTTCAGGGGATTTACCAGTCGGCACGGGAAGGGAAGATTGTATATCTGGATTTCTAAAACTCGAAAACAGGACTACCGGTTATTATTTTAGCCGATAGTCCTGTTTTTTGAAATTTACAAAGTCTCTATTTTCTATACCTCTCCGCCATCTCCTCCAAAGTCACCACCTCAACCAGCGGCGCCTTCCCATAGGATCCAAACTTCACAATCAAAGTCCCCACAACCTCTTTCACGCCCCGTTCTACGCAGTCCACAATTGCAGCCACATCGTCATCCGGAATCGTCCCTTTCATCACTGTATCCATAATTGGCGGCAGGAATACACGCGGGTCAAACTGGTTCTTTTTCGCCTCCAATAATTCATAGACAGGGCCGATCGACGCGCTGTTTCTCTTTTCCGGATATTTTGCAAACAGTTCCTTCATGTTTCTCGTCACAGCCAGACGGATATCGGTATCGACGTTAATTTTATTGATTCCGCATCCAATAGCGGCTAAAAGTTCCTCAACAGAAATCCCGTACGTATTGGTCAGTTCCCCTCCGAGCGCGTTAATCTCGTCCACAATATATTTCGGCACAGTAGAAGATCCGTGGGACACCAGAGCGCCAAAAATGCCTTCATGGCTTAAGCATTCTCTGATTGCCGTGGCAATCTCCTTCCGCAGCTTCACGTCCTTCCCTTTCGAGGCGCCGTGCATCGTTCCATAGGAAATCGCCAGGGCGTCAACACCCGTCTTTTTAAAGAACTCCACAGCTTTTAGGGGATTCGTGTACGTCGAAGAGGCAGAAAATACATGATCTTCTACCCCGGCCAGCACACCCAGTTCCCCTTCCACGCTGACTCCGCGGGCATGGGCGTATCTCACCACTTCTCTTGTCAAATCCATATTTTCCTCAAAAGGCAGCGACGATCCATCTATCATCACGGAGGTATATCCCCCTTCCACCGCGGCCACACACGATTCAAAATCGCGTCCATGGTCGAGATGCAGGACTATGGGAATCTCCGAATCAGCACCGTATTTCTTCACAGCATCGGCAATATTCTTGGCCCCGATTTTCTTGTCTTCCAGCGTCGCATTCATGAAATCAGTGCGGCCTCCCATAAAGCCGTTGGCTAAATCAGCCCCCTGCAAAATAGCGGGGGAACGGAACATCTCATGTACTTCTATGGCGGCCTTTGCCTGGGCAACCGCATTTACATTAAATGCGCCCTGGCCAAAACCGTACTTCATTGATGCCTCCATCAGAGGTCTTAACGGAATTAATGGCATTTTTATTTCCTCTCTTTCTGTCGCGCAGACGGACGCAGATTACCCTTCCAGGGCAGCTACGTATTCAGTAAATGTCAGTGTGATATCCGGATGGCTCTGAAGCAGACTTACCGGGAATTCCGGCGTCGCTTCCCCGTACGCAGCCCGTCTCACCACGGCTCTGTGCCAGTTGCGGAAACAGCCCAGGCGGATTTTTCTGGCATGGGCGATTTCATAAATACCGATGGTAACACAGTAATGCGGCATATCTTCCAGCGCTCCGTTAAAGTCTCCAATGGCATTGGCCGTCCGCGTCTCCGGCGTAATGGTAAGCACCCGCGTCTTCTGAGCCAGAAACTCCTCCGCGCTCTTCGTGGCATCCGCTTCATTAAACGCTACGTGGCCATTGATTCCTATGCCGCCAAACGCGATATCCACCCCGCCCAGCTTCTCGATCAGCTCCGGAATATATTCCAGATGATTGGGGTCAGGAAATACCCGCTGATTTTCCGGCATCACCAGTTCCGGATCTATTTTTGTGTAGACAGTTCGTTCCATAAATCCGCGGAAAGACAGCGGGTGATCCATGGGAACCCACTGTTTCTCGTCATCGAGATACTCATCCATATTGATAAACCAGGTATTTTTAAGACTCAGCCGTTTTTCATTTACCATCTCCACAAAGTAGGGGTACTGGCCCACCGGGCCGACGGGGCAGATAAAGACAGTATGTCTTCCCGCCAGATTGTTTTTCTCGATCTCCTCTGCCATCTGTTCTGCCATTTCATGAAAGACAGCGGCATTATCCGCTTTACAGATAAGACGGATTTTCGGATTTTTCAGCAGTTCTTCCTTATTAAATGCGTAATATGTATGGCTCATGATATTCTCCTCCTGCCATTTTCTAAAGAAGAGTGTCCCAGCATAAGTTCTCTCTGACTGGAACACTCTCCGTTTACTGTCTATGCAGCTTTATTTCCCTGCCTCTTTCATGATGTCAAGCATGACGTAATCCGCTACAGGAACCTCTTTCTCCACCGCGCCGGACTTGATAAAGTTATCCTGCTGGATCTTATAGTAATTCTCAACCGTTCCATCAGCCGCGCCCTTGGAAACCTCAGCGCCAGTCAGCCAGTCAGCATCGCCTCTCTGCTGGTAAACGCTGTCGTAATCAGTTGCTGTCTGCTTTGCAACGTACTCCGCAACCTCATCGTAGTGGTCGTCAGCAGCGTAATCCATTCCTTTAAATAATGCTCTCGTAAAACGAAGCAGTTTATCCTGGTTCTCGTTTGCATACTTCTCAGTAGCAATCCAGCTTGCAAGGGATACCGTGGTATCTGCAAATGTCAGATTGTCTGTAAGCTTTGTGGCATCTGGAAGTTCATCTAAAATCTTTAAGCTGTTGGGGGACCAGGTTGCACATGCATCCACGCCACCGGAAATCATGGCTGTCACAATACCTGACGAATCCATATCTACCGCCATGATATCATCCATCGTCATACCTGCCTTCTCCAGGCTGTTTAACAGAATATCTTCACTGGAGGTTCCAGAGCAGTAAGCCACCTTTTTACCCTTTAAATCTTCCACTGATTTAATTCCGGGGCCGCCGATTAACGCGTCGCCGTTAGAGATATGGGATAAGGCAAAAATCTTTGCCTGTCCGTTGATACACAGCTTGTGAGCGCCCTGACCAATATAGCCCACATCAATGCTTCCGTTTTCCATAGCCGCGATGATCGTCGGGCCATCCTGGAAT
This sequence comes from uncultured Hungatella sp., assembly GCA_959018155.1. GTDB lineage: Bacteria > Bacillota > Clostridia > Lachnospirales > Lachnospiraceae > Hungatella. Next base: position 5,641 of record CAUEKH010000076.1, on the reverse strand, counting down.
TCAACCAGCTTCACAGTAATGCCTTCCTCTTCAAAATAACCCTTTTCCATTGCTGTCATCACAGACCATAAACTTCCGTAGTTTGGCATGTAGGCTACGTTTAAAGTAATCGGTTCCGCCTCCGGTTTCGTCTCCGCCACGGTCGTCTCTGCTGCCGTTGTCTCTGCTTTCGCCTCCGTTGTGGCAGGCGCTGCTGTTGTCGGTGCTTCTGTTGCCGCCGTTGTCGGCTCTGTCTTCGTGCTGCCGCATCCGGCCAGCGCTACTGTCATCATTGCCGCCGCGATCAAAAGTAATGATTTCCTCATAATATTACATCCTCCTTAAATGATTTTATATTTACACTGTTTCATTGCTTTCCTGTTTGTACCTGCACCTGTTTCTTTTTGGGAATGTACCGCCTTTTGGGATGTATCACCTTTTGGGATGTACACATCTTTAGATAGGTACATGCCTTTAGATATGTACACGCCTTTAAATATGTATCAGCCTTTGGGTATGTACCGCCCCTACTTGCGCACCTCCAAATACTCCTGATACACCTCGCCCCATATGTACGACTTCAAATCCAGGAACGGCAGTTCCATCTTCATCTCCTGGGTCCTGGGGTATGGAAGGTTGATATCCACGATTTTCTTGATACGCCCCGGTCTGGCGCTCATGATAATAACCTTTGTCGCCAGAATAACCGCCTCTTCCACATCATGAGTGATAAAGAAGCACGTCTTTTTCTCCTCCTGCCACGTCCTGATTAACTCCGACTGAAGCTGAGTTCTCGTCTGAGCGTCCAGCGCGCCGAAAGGTTCATCCATCAAAAGCACCTCCGGCTGGACCGCATACGCCCTCGCAATGGCCACGCGCTGTTTCATACCGCCGGAAAGTTCCTTGGGATACGCATCCACGAACTCCTCCAGTTCCACCATTTTGATGTATTTCATGGCGATTTCCCTGGCCTGTTCATTACTCATGCCCTTGAGTTTTAACCCGAACATAACATTTTTTAAAACCGTCAGCCATGGGAATAAGGCATACTGCTGGAATACAACGCCACGCTCCGTGCCGGTTCCCTCTACCTTTTTTCCGTCCACATAGACAGAGCCTGAAGTTGCGGGCAGAAGGCCTGCAATGATATTGAGCAGTGTTGACTTTCCGCAGCCCGACGGACCAACCACGCAGACAAACTCATTTTCCATGATGTCTAAGTCAATGCCGTTCAAGGCAACCATCTTCCCCTTACGGCCCTCGTAAATCTTCTCCACATGGTCAATTTTAACCTTTACACGTCTCTCGTCTCCTGCCATCCCGTCAGCCTCCTCTCCAAATATTTGATGATTTTCTCACTGGTAATACCAATAATACCAATCAGAATAATATAAAGAAGCATAGGCGGCGTATCAAAACTGTTATTTAAGGAACGGATTCTCATCCCCAGTCCTGCCACCGCACCGGTCGATTCCGCCGCAATCAGTGTCGTCAACGCCACCGAAACACCCAGACGAACCGCTGTGATAATAAACGGCGTCGTCGCAGGAAAGATTACTTTCACAAAAATGTCCCTGTCCTTTGCGCCAAGCACCCGCGCCGCCTTAATCAGCGTCTCATCTACGTTGCGGACTCCCTGATAGATCGTGACAGTCATAATTAAAAAAGTAGCCAGCCAGATTACGATAACCTGCGGTTTCCGCCCAACGCCTGCGGCCATAACGACTAAGGGCACATAGGCCAGCGGCGGGATATTACGGATAAACTGGATCCACGGTTCTACGATATAGCGCACCGGCCGGTACCAGGCCATCAAAAATGCCACCGGAACTGAGGTCACGAACCCGAGGACAAACCCCAGAATTACCGAAATCATACTGCTGGAGAAATCAGCCCAGAGCACACCTCGTTCCACCATGGTTTTCAGCGCATTCACCACCTTGGGTAAAAATGGAAAACTTCTTTTCGTAACTGGATTTACTGACAGTAAATACCACAGCGCCATAGCCACAAGAAATGACAGCAAAAGCCACCCCCAGTTGGGGATAGAGGCTACAATATCTTTTTTCTTCTTCTGATCTTCATTGTTGTCTGAACCGGTTAAAGCCATGTTGTAACTCCCCTTTCTTTGTGATTTTTCCCAATACACACTCTGTTTTTATGTATATATTATAACATATTGAATAAAAGATCGTTTTCTTTTTAAACAAACGTTTGCGTACTGTGGTTTTCCAAAATTAACGCAAACGTTTGTCTGGCAGGGAATGGATTTTTTTACTATTTCTATGTATAATAGGGTTAGAACTATGAGCAGATTCTGATTTTAGCATCATTTTTACAGGCAGGGGAGTAGCTTATGACATTAAAAGAGATTGCAAAAGAAGCCGGCGTGTCCATTTCCACGGTCTCCCGGGTCATCAATAAGAACAGTACAAATGCAGCCAGCAAAGAGGTGCAGGATCGCATCTGGGAGATTGTGCGCCGGACCGGCTACACTCCCAACAGCAGTGCGCGCGACTTAAAAAAAGGAGTTTCGGAAGGGGGAGAACCACTGTCCCGCTCCATCGCCTGCCTGTTTGCCAGGACCGAGGACTCCAAATCGGACTTATTTTTCTCCACTCTGGCGCGCAGCATCGAGCAGGAGGCATTCCGTCATAATTATATTTTAAAATATTCCTTTACGGCCATCGACATCCACCATCCCAACACCTTCCGCCTCGTGACAGACAACCACGTAGACGGAGTCGTGGTCCTGGGCCGGTGTGACCGTCAGACTTTAAGTTTCCTAAAAAAATATTTTAACTGTGTGGCATACACCGGGCTTAACAATCTGGAGGCCAGATACGATCAGATTATCAGCGACGGCCAGCAGGCCAGCATCACGGCTGTCAATCATTTATTAGAACTGGGCCATACGCGGATCGGCTATGTCGGCGAGACGGAAAATGAAAACCGGTATACCGGCTACTGCGAAGCCCTCACCGCGGCGCGCCTTCCCTACCGCAAGGAATATATTTCCAATGTTTCTCTGTCAATGGAAGGCGGTTATCAGGGCGCAAAATCACTGCTGGCGCGCCAGACGGACATCACCGCGATTTTCTGCAGCAATGATGTCACCGCAATTGGCGCCATGAAGGCCATAAAAGAGAGCGGAAAGCGGATTCCGGAGGACATTTCCATCATCAGCATTGATGATATTGATACAGCCCAGTACCTCACTCCCATGCTGACTACGGTGCACATGCCGGTGGAGGAGATGGGGCAGATGACTGCAAAAACGCTGATCGACCGCATCGAGGGTGGCCATAAGCTTCCTATTAAAATAACCCTTCCATTTTATATTGCTACCCGTGAAAGCTGCGGGCCGTGCCCTGGAACCAGAAGAAGGTAGCCAGCTGTCTGACTACCTTCCCTCTTCTCCCGCTTTGAAATTGTAAATAGGCTTAATCGTCTGAACAATCTTGACTGTCGGCCCGATATTATCCACAATATCTTTCATATTCTTATAAGCCATAGGGCACTCATCGAGTGTATCGCTGCCGACCGATGTGGTGTAAATGCCCTTCATCTCATTTTTAAACTCCGAAACGGTAAATGCCGCTCTGGCGGCGTTGCGGCTCATCAGCCGGCCCGCGCCGTGAGGCGCCGATTCATTCCACTCCCGGTTCCCTTTTCCAATACAAATCAGGCTTCCGTCCCTCATATTAATGGGGATCAGCAGCTTCTCCCCGGATCGCGCGGAAACCGCTCCCTTTCGGAGAATCATGGAATCCGTATCAATATAGTTATGGATGGTAGTGAATTCTTCCTCCGCCTCCAGCCCCATTCCCTGAAGGATCTCGTCCATCATGGCCTTTCGGTTCAGCATCGCAAAACGCTGTATCAGCTTCATATCATGGATGTAATCTTCCATCAGGCTGCCTTCCACATAGGCAAGTTCTTTGGGGATTCCTGTTAGTTCCGAAACCTTCATTTCACGAAGAGCGGACTCAATCTCCTTCTGACGCCCCTCCTTCTTATACCTGACAATCAGCTGGTTCGCCATCTCTTTCGTGTCCCCATTCAGACGTCTGTACGCTTCCTTCTGATAGAAGGAAGCCGCCTCCAGCCCCAAATGGCGGCTGCCGGAGTGGATCACCAGGTAGATATTCCCCTCTTCATCTCTGTTCGCTTCAATAAAATGGTTTCCGCCGCCCAGTGTGCCAAGGCTCTTAGCAGCCCGGTCCAGATTAATCCCGGCCTCTTTTAAGCACCGCAGCATCGTTAAGTCAATCTCTTCATTATACGGATGCGGTTCCTCTCGAACCAGGAAGCCTGAGGGAATCCTTTCCCGAATCACCTCGTCGAGCCGTTCCAGGTTCAGCCCTCTTTTTCTCAGCCGAACCGTCTCCATGCCGCAGCCAATATCAACCCCTACCAGATTCGGCACCACCTTATCCTTAATTGTCATGGTGGTCCCGATAGTACAGCCGGCTCCCGCGTGGACATCCGGCATGATTCTGATTTTCAACCCGGATGTAAATTCCTGGTCACACAGTTTCTTAATCTGTTCTAAAGCAACCTCTTCCACCACATCTGTAAATACCAGCGCTTCGCTGTATAATCCCTGTACCCGTTTCATCATTTCCTCCCCGTTTCCTCTTTATCGGGAATACTTTTGCTGTTTCTCAAATCTCTTCACACTCTGGCGCGCTGTGGGTCGTTCCCCTGTATCGCCAGATTCCAGCACTGATATTCCCCGCCCTCGCAAGCAGTATTTCTCACACTGTCATTCTTACCGGATGCCATATAATAACGACAGCAGGAACAACTGCCCTTCTCCGCTGCATTCAATCCCTTCGCACATAAACCGAATCCCATATAATATGCACATACTTCATCTTTTCTCTTCATCATCTTTATACCTCCTGAATCATCAAAATGCCTTCAATCACCAAATATCCAGACACACTTTCCTGGAAAACAAAAAAAGAGCCCTTCGGCTCTCCAACGTATATAGAAATGCATCCATCCGATTTACTTTCCCGGATGTCTGCTGTCTTCTCACTTATATCAAACACCTTTCCTCCAAAAGAAAGCCTGCCTTCAAGTGCCGTTTTCCAGCCCGCGGTCTGAACCGCCTGATAGTATCTGTATTCATCTGTATGGTATTTTGTGCATTTATCTCTGTAAAATAGTTACGTTTCATGTCAGGTCCTCCTTTCTCTACATGAATTTCAAGTGTTTTCCTTCATAGTTCTGTATTACTCTACCATGGAAGCATTTGGAATACAAGGGGATGGCTGGAAAAGTAAGAATTACTTAAGGAATGTCAGATTATTTTATGATATAATAAGAATATATTAAAAATTGTGTAAGGAGGGTTTACATAATGGGAGAAATGATTACTTCCTTTGACGGCACAAAACTATATTTTAACAGGGAAATCCCTGAGAATCCACGGGCAGCCGCAGTCATTGTCCATGGACTCTGCGAGCACCAGGGGCGCTACGACTATTTTGCAGAGTTGTTCCACAAAGCAGGGATTGCCACCTACCGGTTCGACCACAGAGGTCACGGACGTTCTGAAGGGGAGAGAACGTACTACAGTGATTTCAACGAATTGCTTGACGATACGAACGTGGTGGTCGACATGGCTATCGAAGAAAATCCGAATATCCCG
>CAUEKH010000075.1 GCA_959018155.1 uncultured Hungatella sp. | reverse complement strand
TCAACAGTTCCCGGCATCTCCCCGTATTTTTCACATGACAGACCACCTCTTTTTCCGCCCTGTCCCCGTCGGCCAAAAGCAGCACATGGGCGATGAAGCGGTTCGGTCTCGACAAAAAAATTCCCTTACAGATAATATCGTATCTCACGGACAAATGTCCTCCTTAAAAAGTCATATAAAATCCTGCTTTTTATTCTATCACACCTGCGAAAAACAGTAAATCCAGTAAATCTGGCATTCTTTTTAGTTGCACCCCGCCAAAATGTGTGCTACAATGCTGGCAAGGTTTTTGGAACGGAAATTAAAATTTGCCGTAATTTCCGGAAAACACAGGATTGATAAGAAAGGATTGACAAGACTATGGAATTATCCTATCAGAGCACCCGCGGCGGAGAGGCCGGCGTGACGGCTTCCCAGGCAATCTTAAAAGGACTGGCCAACGATGGCGGTTTATTTATGCCGACTTTTATCCCGAAGCTGGATAAGACGATGGAAGAACTGTCCGGCATGACATACCAGGAGACCGCCTACGAGGTGATGAAGCTGTTTCTGACTGACTATACGGAAGAAGAGTTGAAATCCTGCATAGCCAGGGCGTACGACTCCAAATTTGATACAGAGGAGATCGCCCCATTAGCAAAGGCGGACGGCGCCTATTACTTAGAACTGTATCATGGAAATACCATCGCGTTCAAGGACATGGCCCTCTCCATTCTGCCCCATCTGATGACGACCGCGGCAAAGAAGAATGGTATCACCAACAAAATCGTGGTTCTGACCGCTACTTCCGGCGATACGGGCAAGGCGGCCATGGCGGGCTTTGCTGATGTGGAAGGCACAGAGATTATCGTATTCTATCCGAAGGATGGCGTGAGCCGGATTCAGGAGCTTCAGATGGTGACCCAGAAGGGGGATAACACCCATGTGGTTGCAATCCATGGCAACTTTGACGATGCCCAGACCGGTGTCAAGAAGATTTTCGGAGATAAGTCATTTGCGGAGCAGCTTTCCGGGAAGAACTGCCAGCTTTCCTCCGCCAACTCCATCAATATCGGCCGCCTCGTTCCCCAGGTTGTCTACTACGTCTATGCCTATGCAAAACTGCTTGCCAATGAAGAGATTGCCAATGGCGAAGCGATCAACGTCACAGTACCCACCGGGAATTTCGGCAACATCCTGGCGGCATATTTAGCAAAACAGATGGGCGTTCCGATTAAGACATTAATCTGCGCTTCCAATGAAAATAAAGTCCTCTATGATTTCTTCCGGACGGGAACGTATGACAGGAACCGGGAATTTATCCTGACCACCTCCCCATCCATGGACATCCTGATTTCCAGCAATTTAGAGCGCCTGATTTATTTGAGCACCGGCTGTGACGCCGCTGCCAACGCGGCTCTGATGAAGGAACTGGGAGAGAAGGGCAGCTATACCGTGACAGCTGAGATGAAGCAGTTTATGGAAGATTTTTGCGGCGGGTACGCCACAGAAGCAGAAAATATGGCTGCCATCAAAAAAGTGTTCGACGACACCGGATATTTAATCGACACCCACACCGGGGTTGCGTCAGCCGTATACAATGCGTACCGCACAGAGACGCGTGATGAGACGAAGACCGTCATCGCTTCCACAGCCAGCCCGTATAAATTCTCCGGCAGCGTACTGACTGCTATTGAAGGCGCACAGGATTTGGCGGATGAGTTTGCCATTGTGGACCGGTTATCGAAACTTTCCGGAACCGCCGTTCCTCAGGCAGTCGAAGAAATCCGCACCGCGCCGGTGCGCCATACACTGGAATGCGACATTGAGAAGATGGAAGATACGGTGGCATCAATTCTCTTCTGATGAACAAAAGAACCAGCGGAATGTAAGTGAAAAATGTAAGATTGTTATAAAAATCACAATTACCGAAATATTTATCTTTCCAAATCAAATGAAATGGTATATAATGTAGGCATGAAAGAAAATTAAATAAAATTGGAGGTTTGCGATATGTTAGTTTCAGCAAAAGAGATGCTCGAAAAAGCAAGAGACGGAAAGTATGCCGTTGGACAGTTCAACATCAACAACCTTGAGTGGACCAAGGCAGTACTTTTAACAGCAGAAGAACTGAAATCCCCGGTTATCCTTGGCGTATCAGAAGGCGCTGGCAAATACATGACAGGTTACAAGACTGTAGCGGCAATGGTGAAAGCAATGATGGAAGAACTGAATATTACGGTTCCGGTTGCTTTACATTTAGACCATGGTTCTTACGAAGGCTGCTATAAGTGTATTGAGGCTGGCTTCTCCTCCATCATGTTTGATGGTTCCCATTACCCAATCGCTGAGAACGTAGAGAAGACAAAAGAGCTGGTGGCAGTATGCGCAGAGAAAGGCATGTCCATCGAGGCTGAGGTTGGATCTATCGGCGGTGAGGAAGACGGCGTAGTCGGTATGGGTGAGTGCGCAGATCCGAACGAGTGCAAGCAGATTGCAGATTTAGGCGTAACCATGTTAGCAGCCGGAATCGGCAACATTCACGGCAAATATCCGGCTAACTGGGCAGGGTTAAGCTTTGAGACTCTGGCAGCCGTAAAAGACAAGGTAGGCGACATGCCATTAGTACTTCACGGTGGTACAGGTATTCCGGAAGACATGATCAAGAAAGCCATCAGCCTCGGCGTTGCCAAAATCAATGTAAATACAGAGTGTCAGCTTTCCTTCGCAGATGCTACCCGTAAGTACATCGAAGCAGGTAAGGATCTGGCAGGCAAGGGCTTCGACCCGCGTAAACTCTTAGCGCCTGGTACAGAAGCAATCAAGGAAACCGTAAAAGAGAAGATGGAATTATTCGGTTCTGTAGGAAAAGCCTGATTGTATAAGTCGTGCCGTATCAGCACTTATAAGTCACACTTATAAATCGTACTTTTTTTGAAAAAGCACTTGCTTTTTCATCAGAAATGGTTTATTTTAATTAAAGAACATTGGCGTTCTCCTGGACGGGAGGACGCCATTTCTGATATACGCATACACAGGCTATATGAGGAGAGGATGGAAAATTTATGAGCGAAGTTGTAAACGTAGCTGAAATCTTCGGGAAAAACGTATTTAATGAAACCGTAATGAGAGAGCGTTTACCGAAACCCGTTTTCAAAAAACTGAAAAAGACGATTGAGGATGGCGCGGAAATCGACCCGTCCATCGCGGATGTAGTTGCCCATGCCATGAAGGACTGGGCCATCGAGAGGGGCGCGACCCACTATACTCACTGGTTCCAGCCGCTGACAGGTGTGACAGCTGAAAAGCACGATTCTTTTATTTCCGCACCGACTTCAGAAGGAAAAGTCATCATGGAATTTTCCGGTAAAGAACTGGTAAAAGGCGAGCCGGATGCATCTTCATTTCCATCAGGCGGTTTGAGAGCCACCTTTGAGGCGAGAGGCTACACAGCCTGGGACTGCACCTCACCGGCATTTTTAAAAGAGGATGCCATCGGCGTTACCTTGTGTATTCCGACTGCATTCTGTTCCTACACCGGCGACGCCCTGGACAAGAAGACACCGCTTTTGCGTTCCATGGAAGCAGTCGATGAGCAGGCGCTCAGAATTTTGCGATTATTCGGCAACACCACCTCCAAGCGTGTGGTACCGTCCGTCGGGGCGGAACAGGAGTATTTCCTGGTTGACCGTGAAAAATATTTACAGAGAAAAGATCTGATCTATGCCGGCCGCACCTTATTCGGCGCCATGCCGCCAAAGGGCCAGGAACTGGACGATCACTATTTCGGCGCGATCCGCGAGAGAATCGCCGCCTACATGAAGGAAGTCAACGAAGAACTGTGGAAATTAGGCGTTCCGGCCAAGACCCAGCACAACGAGGTGGCTCCCGCCCAGCATGAGCTGGCTCCTATCTACGAGCAGGTCAATGTGGCGGTCGACCACAATCAGATGGTGATGGAGACATTAAAGAAGGTGGCGGGCCGCCACGGCTTAAACTGCCTGCTCCACGAGAAACCATTTGCCGGCGTCAACGGTTCCGGCAAGCACAACAACTGGTCCCTGACGACAGACGACGGCATCAACTTATTAAATCCCGGCGAGACTCCTCATGAGAACATCCAGTTCCTCTTAGTTCTGTCCTGCATTTTAAAAGCCGTGGACCGTCACGCCGATTTACTTCGCGAATCAGCCGCCGATGTGGGAAATGACCAGCGTCTCGGCGCCAACGAGGCGCCGCCGGCCATCATTTCCGTATTCATCGGAGAGCAGCTGGAGGACGTGGTAGATCAGCTTTGCAGCACCGGAGAGGCGACCCACTCCAAGACCGGCGGCACCTTAAAGACCGGAGTCAAGACACTGCCCGATCTCTTTAAGGACGCCACAGACCGCAACCGTACCTCACCGTTTGCATTTACCGGAAATAAATTTGAATTCCGTATGGTTGGATCGTCCGATTCCATTTCCTCGCCCAACGTGGTTCTCAACACGATTGCAGCGGAGGCATTCCGGGAAGCGGCCGATATTCTGGAAAAAGCCGATGATTTTGACACCGCGGTCCATGACATGATCAAAGAACAGCTGTCCGCTCACCGCAGGATTATTTTCAATGGAAACGGTTATTCCGACGCCTGGGTAGAAGAGGCGGAGAAGAGAGGCCTTCCGAACATCAAGTCCATGGTTCAGGCGATTCCGGCTTTAACAACCGAGGACTCAGTGAAAATGTTCGAACAGTTCCACGTATTTACCAGAGCAGAGCTGGAATCAAGGGTTGAGATCGAATACGAAGCCTACAGCAAGGCTATCAACATCGAGGCGAAGACCATGATTGACATGGCCGGCAAACAGATAATCCCTGCTGCCATGAAGTACGCCACCATGCTGGCCGATTCCCTGTGCAAAGTCCGCGAGGCGTGTCCGGAAGCCGACATCAGCGTTCAGGCAGAACTGCTCCAGGAGACGTCCGCATATCTATCCGATATGAAAGTGGCGCTCGCCCACCTCGTCGATGTAACAGAGCAGTGCGCAGCCATCGAAAACAATGGCGAACAGGCCAATGCCTACCACGACATCGTCGTCCCGGCCATGGAAAATCTCCGTGCCCCGGCCGATAAGCTGGAGATGATTGTGGACAAAGATCTGTGGCCGATGCCAAGCTATGGAGATCTGATATTCGAAGTTTAAATAAAATAAGAAAAACCTGTATGCACCGTTCCTTTTAAATCTGAACGGTGCATACAGGTTTTTTTAGTTCCAATCAATTTCCTGAACAATATTCTGATGCGTTTTTGCTATTTAATTATTTAATTCCAGGTCCGACCTCTTTTTTCTGGTCTGTCGTTCCGCTGTTATTTGCGCTGTTGTTCGATCCGTTGGGGGCTGTATTGCTCACATTGCTCTGAGAACCATTTCCCTGAGGTGCGTCGGAAACGCTTACATCTGCCGGCTGGCCGCCAGAGGCGTTGCTTCCGCCAGAGGCGTTGTTTCCGCCGGTTGCGTTGTTCCCGCCAGCTGTGCCGTTTCCATCAGTGGGATTACCAGCCGCACCGTTTCCGCCAGCTGCATTTCCATCTACAGTATTGCCGGCCATGCCATTTCCGTCGGCCGCACCTTCCTCCACCTTCGTACAAACACCATTTGCGTCAACCGCATAGTCAACCCCGTCAAAATCGAGTACGGTAGAGACTGCCATCTTTCCATCCGCCGGATTCAGATAATAAATCTGTCCGTTGATTTCCGTCAGGCCCGTCACCATGGCGCCGCTGCCGCTAAAGTAGTACCAGGCGCCGTCCACCTCTCTCCAGCCGGTCGTCATCTTGCCGGAATTCAGGCTCAAATAGTAGGTGGACCCGTCGATCACCTGCCAGCCAGTCATCATTTTACCATCTTTGTCTAAATAGTACCAGTTGCCGTCAGGCTGAATCCATCCGCTGGCCATCTCGCCGTTCTGGTTAAAATAGTACCAGCTGCCGTCAATCTGCCTCCAGCCAATCGCCGCCGCACCGCTTTCCGTTAAGTAGTATTTGGCCGTGCCGTCCATGTGCCAGCCGTATGCCATTTCACCGGTCGTATTTAAGAAGTATTTCGCGCCATTGTTGAGCAGCCATCCGGTTGCCATCAGACCATTATCCTGGAGGAAGTACCATTTTCCATTATATTCCTTCCAGCCGGTCACCATCTTACCACTCAGTTCATCGAGATAATAGCTTCCGTCCATAGTACCCAGCCAGCCGGTTGCCATGGTACCGTCCCCATTAAAATAGTATCTGGCGCCGCTTTCATCAATCCATCCCGTACACATAGCGCCGCTTCCATTAAAGAAATACCACTTGTTATCCAGCTGTTTCCAGCCAGTCACCATTCTTCCTGTTGTCTCGTCCAGATAGTACGTTAAATCCGCCTTTTCCAGCCAGCCGCCTGAAGCGAGGCCGTCGCTGTTCATGTAGAACCAGCCGGTGCCGTCGTTGATCCAGCTGTCCTTCTGCATCACGTAATCCTTATAATAGTAGGTTTTATCCCCGATCGTTCTCCAGAGGTTTCCCGGAAGCTTCTCCGATAAATCGCTGTAGAGGAAATTAATATCCACATTTCCCGAAATCCCGTCGACAGAACCGGAACTGGTAGCCTGCCACATAATCGGGTCCGAGTAATTATGTTTTACCCCGTAACGCGCAACCCAGACGTCATATGGGAGGGTTGACATATCGATCTTGTTGGCCAGCCAGTTGTCATTGGCATAAATGATGGGATAATATCCGGCTGCCTTAATGTGCTCACAGAATGCCCGGATAATCTCCGACACTTCTTCCGGCGGCAGGGTGCCGAGAGTACCGCTGTCCTCCGCGTCAAACGCAATGGGAAATGAGACAGGATACTCTTTTACCAGGTCGAGTACGAAATCCGCCTCTGCCACCGCCATTTCCGGAGTCGTAGCGAGAGAATAAATATAAGCGCCGACCCGAATCCCGGCATCTGAGGCTCCTTTCACATTTGCATGGAAAAAGGGGTCTACCATACCCTTGGATCGGGTTCCAAGCATGACAAATTCCACATTATCTGCTGCAACAGCATTCCAGTCAATATTTCCCTGCCAGCGGGATACGTCGATGCCCCGTGCAATAACGCCTTCGATCGGAGTTCCGTCCGGCAGCTGATAAGAACCATTTTCCATGTCGTACCATGCGGCGTAAGAATCCATGACAGGCATTCCCGCGGCTGCACCTGTAAATCCCATGGCAGCGCAGAGAAGAGCCGCTGTCACTCTTCTGGTCAGTCTTTTGTGTTTCAAAATATTAGCCTCCTTGTTCATTCGTCACGATTATCAGTCACATAAGTCAGTATTTTGTCTGTGTTGTTCCATATATTCATAGTGGGTATCCGCGCCGAAGTGCAGATACCCACACAGAAATCCATTTATTAATCATCCGGTTCTACAGGTTCTATGAAAATCAACCCGGACCGTTCGTCAGCCCCGGTTCCAGCTGGTAGACGCCGCTTCCACTGCCTGAAGAGCCGCTGGGAGAGCCCCCCGGAGTCCCATAGTTTGGGGAACCGGAACTGCCTGGAGTCATGTTATTATTTCCATTACTTCCTGGAGGGCCGCTTAACATATCACCGTTGCCAGAGCCGCCCGGCGCGTTCGTATTCATGTTGCTGCTTCCAGATCCACCTGGCGCATTTGTATTCACGTTGCTGCCGCTGCCCGGCACATTGCCACCGGAGGTTCCAGGCGCTGAATTTCCGCTTCCGCCCGGTGTATTCGCTGTTCCGCTTCCGGAATTTGCCTGATACACGCCGCTGGAATTAAAGGTATAGCTGACTCCATCAATCGTCAGTGTCGTGTTAGCTGCCATCTTACCGGTTGCCGGGTCAAGATAATAGTACAGGCTGTCAAGCCGTATCCAGCCGGTTACCATATGGCCCGATTCATTGAAATAGTACCAGGAACCGTCAATCTGTTTCCAGCCGTGGCACATCTTTCCGCTGTTGGTATCCATATAATACTTATTCGTACCGTCACTCAGCCATCCGGTCAGCATCCGTCCGAGAACCGTACTCTTATTCTCATTGAGGTAGTAGTACTCACCATTTACCTGTTTCCAGCCCGTCACCATCTTGCCGTCAGGGCCAAAATAATACCAGTCGCCGCCGATCTGCCCCCAGCCGAGAGTACACTTACCATTCTCCTTAAAATAGTACCAGCCGCCATCCATCTCGCGCCATCCAATGGACATGGATCCGTCGCCCTTCATGTAGTAATAATCATTGCCAATCTTAAGCCAGCCCTTCACGAGAATACCGGTATCATCCATCAGATAATAATACTTTCCGCCATCCTCCACCCATTTGGTGGCCATAATGCCGTTAGAATTAAAATAGTACCAGTTATTATTAATCTGCTTCCACCCGGTCACCATATACCCGGTAGAGAGATCCAGATAATAATACGCGCCATCCGTGCTTCTTGCCCAGCCCTTATGCGCATTGCCATCCGTATCAATATACTTCCACTGAGAACCTTCCTGCTGCCAGCCAGCCGCCCAGGCCGTACCTGCCGGTACCAGCGTGGCGGTACCAACCAGACCGGCCAAAAGCAGTGCGGTCATCTTTTTTCCATATCGCATTAGTTACTCCTCCTGTTCATCCATAATAAGCCACACCAATTAAGTCCATTATAGCACACGCCGTGCCATAATACCTAAAAAAATTATTACAATTTGTGGACAAAATTCCAAAGTTTACATAATATCACGACATTTTTTATAAAAATGCTTTGCATACCGGTACATAATAATCGTATATTCCCCAAATTCTTCCCCCAGGGAAGCCTTGTAAACCGCCCACAGACTCCACAGAAAACCGCCCAGCGCCATATGGGCGTAAATAGAAAACCGCTCCTCCACCGACGGTTCCCGCTCAAGATAGAGTTCAATAAGCCGCTCCGTCTCCTCATCATTATAATAGGAATAAATGGCGCACATCGCCACATCAACCATGGGATCACACATCCCCGCATATTCCCAGTCGATCAGCCGAACCTCTCCGTCTCCCAGAATCAGGAAATTATCTCCATTGGCATCGAGGTGGGAGAGTACCTTTGGCCGCCCCATTTCATCCAGTTTATCCAGCAGTTCCGTCATCCATCCGCGCACCTTTTTATAATCCTCAAACAGGATATCCCCATGGCTCTTGCAAAGCCGTTCATAAAAATCAATTCTCTCCCCCAGATCAAAAGAGTGTTCCACCGTAATCCCCGAATTGTGAAGCTGCCGCACC
>CAUEKH010000074.1 GCA_959018155.1 uncultured Hungatella sp. | reverse complement strand
TTCTTTTAATAATGCACGGCCTTCTTCTGTCTTATACATCTGCTGTCTCTTCATCGCCTCATCGAAATTGACGAGATGGCCGTCAAATTCCGGTCCGTCGACACAGGCAAACTTCACTTCTCCGCCCACTGATACACGGCAGGCGCCGCACATACCGGTTCCGTCTACCATGATCGGGTTTAAGCTGACAATCGTGGGGATTCCCAGATCCTTCGTCATCAGACAGGTAAATTTCATCATAATCATCGGCCCGATTGCCACACAGACATCGTAATGTTTCCCCTGATTCTGTACCAGATCCTTAATAACCTCTGTAACCATACCTTTTCTCTCATACGATCCGTCATCTGTGGTGACATAGAGATTTCCTGCCACAGCGCGCATCTCATCTTCAAGAATCAGCAAATCCTTTGTCTTGGACCCCATAATTACATCTGCTTCAATGCCATGTTCTCTCAGCCATTTTACCTGTGGGTAAACGGGGGCTGTTCCAACACCGCCGGCTACGAATAAATATTTTCTCTTCTTTACTTCCTCTAAATCATCACTCACGAATTCAGATGGATTTCCCAGCGGTCCCACTACGTCCGCGAAGGAATCACCTGTCTTCAAACCGGCCATGCGCTCTGTGCTGGCGCCAACAGTCTGGAATACAATGGTGACGGTTCCGTTCTCTCTGTTATAATCACAGATGGTAAGCGGGATTCTCTCTCCTTTTTCGTCCATCCGGACAATCACGAATTCTCCTGGCTGGCAGGCTTTGGCAATCCGAGGGGCTAAAACGTCCATCAGATAGATCTTGTCAGCTAATTGCTCTGCTTTTAAAATCTTAAACATCTTCATCCTCCTAATTCTTCTGGTGAATATACCTGTACGCCTTTCCTGATAGCCTTCCCCAACAATCAGGAGAAATGGTACTTTAATCATATTACCATTTAAATGTCAAACTGACAATATTTATCGTAATGAAATCAAAAAATTTTGTGATTTTCGTGAAAAATCAAACAAACTTTTAGTTTTGGGGCACGTTTCTGCTCTTATTCGTATTCCACAACATCCAGCCACTTCTCGAGGATTTCCTTCTCCTCCGGTATTCCCCTTGTCATTCTGGAAGCTGCCACAATCGGAAGCCAACGCTGTACATACTGCTTCGCCGTATCGCTCTTATCACAGAACATGCGCAGATAGGTGTCGGCCAGCTTCTGATCCTGAAGCACAAACATCAGATATGTAATTGCGGCATCCGCAGAGGCATTTCCCTGTGTCGCGTGAGCCCAGTCCAGAATATAGTAGCTGCCATCTTTGCCGAGAACCACATTCGTCGGGTTGAAATCTCCGTGAAGCACCTTTCTGTGTTTGGGCATACTGTCGAGACGGGTGCGCAGATCGTAACGGGCGGTGGCATTCAGTTCTTTCAGACCGGCGATTCGCTCATCCATCTTATCCTTCAGTTTCGTTAAGCTGGGGGCCGTCTTACTGTGAATCAACAGCTGAAGATCCACAAATTCCTCCATATATTTCTCTACATCAGACGGGTTTTCTTCCATCAGCTGTGCCATCGTCTTGCCCTCGATGTAGTCCTGAATGATGGTCCACTCGCCATCCTCCGTCACAGTAACGCCAAGAACCCTGGGAATCGGCAGGCCGGTCTCCTCCACTCTCGCCTGATTCAGGGCCTCATTCAGCACATTGGCCTTTGGAAAACTCTTGTCAAATACCTTTAATACGCGATCCTCTTCCTTATAGATTTTCTTGTTGGGACGTTCTGCCAATACTTCCATTTTACTCATAAGAATAATCTCCTCTCTGTTCTGTCCAGCGTGATATGATTGATATTAATTTAACAATTAAATTGTAAGCTATTGTTAATAAAATATCAATCATTCTTTCACCAATAATTCCACAGTGTTTTATACAATTTTTAGACATCATTTACAGTTCTGATTATTTTCGAAGACTTCTCCCCATGAGATACGAAAATCTATCTGCGCGGCTTATCACTCCCGCTGCTTAGCCTGACTGGCAGGTTGTGAAGACCGATAAAAAGCAGGCTGTCATTTATTTTTTCTGATACATCCGGAACGTATAACAGAGATTGAAATACGTCTGTTCCTCACTCTCCAGCACCATTTCCCATTCCGGCGCCTTATCCAAATCGGGAAAATATGCGTCCGCGTCATACTGGTAGTCAATACAGGTGACATGAACGGTATCGCAGTAAGGGAGGAACTGCTCAAAAATGCTGCTTCCCCCGATGATGAAAACAGAATCGTCCGGAACATTTGCCAGGACTTTGAGCGTTTCTTCAACGGAGTGGCAGACTGCAGCGCCCTTTACTTGATAGCTTCGGTCCCTGGTGAGAATGATGTTGGTCCGCCCGTAGAGGGGCTGCTTTGCCGGCAGCTGCTCGAAGGTTTTTCGGCCCATGACAATGGTTTTTCCAAGGGTTTCCTCGCGAAGAAGGCGCTGTTCCTCCGGGATGGAAACAAGGCGCTGGGAATGGTTTCCGATAGCCCAGTTTTTATCGACGGTCACGATAATATTCATGGATTCTCTGCCTCCTGTCAATTTTCATCGTCTTCCGCCGCGATCAGTTCCTTTGCATACGGCAGTGTCATAATCCAGTCACAGAATGTATGCCACTCCGCCAGCTTGTGGTTCCTTCTGGCAAAATAAATGTTAATCAGAGTCTCATAGTTTAACGTACACGTTCTCATCTGGTTATAGCTGGTCGGAAGAAGCTGTATCATATCGTACCAGTCTTCTTTGCTCTTCGTCTCCAGATACCGTGTCCTGATACGTTCCAGTTCGGCCACGACTGTTTCCATGAATGCCAGAGTCTGCGGCGTCATGTGATCATGGCTGAAATCATCCATTTCAAACGGTTTGCTGTGGATCTTGTGCATGGTGCTGGTGGAATTGGCCACTGTGGCCACTTTGTAGGTGTCATACTCTTTCCACCAGTAGAGCGGCGCCGTGATATCGACCGATACGAGAATCTGACGAACGTATTTGCGGTGGTCGCTGCCGGCTTTTCTTAAGCGCACGGCCAAATCGAGATCATTCGGTCCCAGTACAAATTCTCCTTCTTCATTATAGAAGCTGTCCATTCTCCCCCAGCTGTTCATGGGATTTCTCGCTCCTCTGATGGCATTCTCAAAATTCATAACACTCGTTCTTTCACATTTTAACATCGCGGTATCCTCCTGCTGCTTTTTCTGCTGCTTTTCTATTACTTCTCTCAATGTTTCACTTTCCTATTGCTGTATGTGCGGAATTCAAAGGAAAGTCCTTCATACTCTTTTTTTTCACTGACCTTTATTATTTCCCAGTCCGGATCCTGATCCAGGTTCACAAAGTACGTATCCGCCTGAAATTTTCTTTCCATAAATGTGACAAAAGCAGTATCACAAAAGGGCAGAAACTGTTCGTAGATACTCTGTCCTCCAATCACGTACACATCATCTGACGGATACTTCTCCAGCAGCTTTAAAACATCCTCTGCGCTGTGGCACACAGTCAGTCCCTCCTGATGGTATTCTCTGTCAGAGGTCAGAACGATATTCGTTCTGTTCTTCAGGGGCTTTGCGCCCGGGAAACTCTGAAGCGTTTTTCTTCCCATTACAACGACCTTCCCGCTCGTCGTCGTTCGGAAGAATTTCATATCTTCCGGAAGATGGGTCAGTAATCCCCCGTCCTTTCCTATTCCCCAGTTTTCGTCAACTGCAACGATTATTTTCATGGATTTCCTCCTGCTGTATGTTTTTCATTTATCAAAATTGGGGTTCGTCATAAACTGCCGCCAGGATAAAAACTCCGGCAGGAAACATCAGCATGGTTATTTTACTATATCATGAGTCATTTAACAATCCTTTTACATCAGCTTCCAGTTCCGGGGTGTAAACAGTAACAGTTTCGATCCAGACTGTCGAAAATTGACTCCTTGTGCATTTTCTGCTGAAACGGTATAATCAAAATCAAAACGATAACCTGCACGCTCCGCGCACAGGTCACCGTCTTCAATCAGAAGCTGAATCTTACTCAGCTGCCATAACTGTTCGTAAACACCGGCTGTTTTCATGGAGGAAATCAATGAGCTATGCGGACCATTTATTTATAAAAAACTGTAAAGAAATTCTGACTGAGGGAGTCTGGGACACGGGCTATGAGGTGCGCCCCGTCTGGGCTGACGGCACCCCGGCCCATACTGTCAAAAAATTTGGCATTGTCAACCGGTACGATCTGTCGAAGGAATTTCCGATTCTGACGCTGCGGCGGACCGCATTGAAATCCGCCATTGATGAACTTCTCTGGATATGGCAGAAAAAGTCCAACAACGTCCATGACTTAAACAGCCATATCTGGGATTCCTGGGCCGACGAGTCAGGCAGTATCGGGAAAGCGTACGGCTATCAGTTAGGCGTAAAACACCACTATAAAGAAGGGGATTTCGACCAGGTGGACCGGGTGCTCTACGATCTGAAGCACAATCCCCAGAGCCGGAGAATTATGACGAATCTCTACAATCACCAGGATCTCCACGAAATGAATCTCTATCCCTGCGCTTACAGCATGACCTTCAATGTCTCCGGCAATACCTTAAATGGAATCTTAAACCAGCGCTCCCAGGACATGCTGACAGCCAACAACTGGAACGTGGTTCAGTACTCCATCCTGCTTTTTATGTTTGCCGCAGTAAACGGCTTAAAAGCAGGGGAACTGGTTCACGTCATTGCCGACGCGCACATCTACGACCGCCACATTCCCATCATTCAGGAACTGATTGCGCGAAAGCCTTACGATGCGCCAACCCTTGCTGTCGACGAAACGATCCGCGATTTTTACCGTTTTACTACGGAAAGTTTTCAACTGATTCATTACCGGTACCACCCTTTTACGACAAAAATACCGGTAGCGATTTAAGGAAACGATACATGACGGAGGGCTGTTTCTGTAAAAAATCAGAAACAGCCCCTTCATTTTTCCGCATATTCTTTACTTCTCCGGATTCACCAGTTCATCAAGCAGCTTCGGCAGCATTTCCTCAATCTTCTCATCCGGGAACTGGCATGTCCCCACATTTTTATGACCGCCGCCGCCATATTTAAGCATCAGGCTTCCGACATCAATGGTGGAGGTACGGTTTAAGATGCTGTAACCGACTGCGACGGAACAGCCCTTCCCGCCTTTTCCCGATACAATCCAGGCGGAAATATTCTGCTCCGGATACATGCTGTAAATCAGGAAACGGTTTCCTGTATAGATCGGATCCACGCCTCGTAAATCCGAGATAATGACGTCCTTTTCCACTCTCGTATACTTCTCGACCATCTCTTTGAATTTTGCCGTCTGCTCAAAATAGACCTCGATTCTCTCTTTGACGTCCGGCATATTCAGAATCTCTTCCGTGCTCATGGTGCGGCACGCGTCAATCAGTTTTTCCATCAGCTGATAATTGGAAATAGTAAAGTTCCTCCAGCGTCCCAGCCCCGTCCTCGGGTCCATCAGAAATCCTATTAAAATCCATCCCTTCGGATTCTGGATTTCGTCGATGGTCAGATGGCCGGAATCCACTTTGTCCACGGCCTCCATCATCTCATCAAAATGGGAAAATCTCTCTTCCCCACCGTAATACTCATAGATAATCCTGGCGCAGGAAGGCGTCAGCCGGCTCTCTCCCTTATACTTTCCTTCCAGCTGATTTCTCTCAAACTCGCTGGAATGGTGGTCAAACCAGAGTCCGCAGCCCTCCACGTAGGGGACATTTGCAAGGCAGTCATCCTCTGTAATCTCTACCAGCCCATCCTGTAAATCCTTCGGATGCGCAAACTTCCAGTGGTCAATAATCCCCGCCTCCTTCAGCAGCGCACCACAGACCAGGCCATCAAAATCTGAACGTGTAACCAATCTCATCCTAAAACCCCTCCATATCCCCTGACTCGTCAGGCTATTTCTCTTTCTCCATCTTACCACTTATTTCCGGAAATGAACAGCCTGCAGGCTGATTTTATTCATTATCCCGGTTTTAGCAGCCCCTCTAAAACCGTTCCGATATCGTCGTTGATACAGACGGACTTCTCTTTAATCTCATCTGGCGCGTACGCCTCCTTCAGATTGATGCAGGCGTAATTGGCTCCGGGCCACTGGTGCGCCATTCTCCAGAAATTAAACTTGATAATTCCCGGGGTATTCATGCCGCAGCCAAGTTCCAGGAACAAGACACGGGAATCCTTATGATTCTTTATAAATTCCCCGTACCGTCCCGCTGCCAGATGCCAGCCCTCATCTTCCACAAATGTAGCGTCAGCCCTCAGATTCATGGTCATGGGCCTTCCGCACAGGGGACAGCGGGGAACGAGTTCCGTGGGAACCCGCATCCCTTCCTGACACGCCATCATGGCCCGTATCGTGTCCTCATTGTCATACGTCTCAGGATGACACGGTTTCGAGCACTGGAACAGACCGTAATCGCCCTGGGTGTAAAAAAGCCGTTTTTTATCGAACCCGTTTTTCTGGAACTGATGGTCCACGTTCGTGGTCAGGACGAAATAATCCTTCTCCTGTATCAGTTTCAGAAGACGGCCATAGACAGGCTCAGGCGCCTCCACATATCGGTTTATCCAGATATAACGGCTCCAGTAGGCCCAGTACTCTTCCAGAGTCTCGAAGGGATAGAACCCTCCGGAATACATATCGGTGAAATGGTATTTTTCCGCAAAATCACCGAAATACCGATAAAACCGCTCCCCCGTATAGACGAAACCGGCGGAAGTGGAAAGCCCCGCGCCGGCCCCGACGATAACCGTTTCCGCCCGGTCAAGCATCTGGCAAAGACGCTCTGTTCTGTTGTCTGCATCAGAAAACCGTACACTACTCATTATCACCGACTCCCCCTCTGCACGCCAAACTCCTCCGCCGGTCCAATACCTGCCGGTAAATGGCGTAATCCCGCTCTGAAAATACATTAAATATAATTTTTTTCGCAGTTTTTAACCGTCCCGCCGTGTTCTCCACCGTCCTCACGGCAATTTCCGCCGCCTCTTCAGCGGGAAAATGAAATTCGCCCGTGGAAATGCAGCAAAATGCGATACTCTCCATTCCATTTTTATCTGCCAGTTCTAAACAGGATCGGTAACAGTCAGCAAGCATTTTCCTGTCTCTCTCTGTCACCTCCCCAAAGATGTACGGCCCTACGGTGTGAATCACACGGCGGCAGGGCAGGTGGTATCCCCCTGTGATTTTTGCCTTGCCGACGGGCTCTTCATGCCCCTCATTTTCTATCTCCATCAGTTTCGCACATTCAAGGCGGAGAGCGACGCCGGCCGCGGAGTGGATGGCATTGTCAATGCACCGGTGGCACGGTACGTAACAGCCGGTCATCTGGCTGTTGGCAGCGTTGACGATACAATCTACCTTTAACGTTGTGATATCGCCTTTCCAGAGATAAAGGGCGTAATCTTCCCCGTTGAGGCGGGGTTCCGGCAGGAAAGCCGCCACGTCTGCAATCCCTTTTTTCTCCAGTTCTTCATCTAAATACACCGCTTCCAGTTCCGAGAATTCCCGGCTGACTTTCTCCGGCGGCCGGATATTGCAGAGAGAACGGAACAGCACCTTTTTGCCATCTAAATCCTTCGGAACCGCCAGTCTCTGATACCCCGGCATTTCGTCAAGCAGCAGACGGATCAGGCGGTCCAGAAGCCTGCTCTCCTCTTTTCTGTCCATTCTGACACCTCTTTTCTCAATCATTTCCGGAAAATATTCCATACCTCTATCTTAGGAAGAACAGCCCGATTTGTAAAGAAGGCACTTTTTAGTGGGTTAATTACCTGGAGGTAACCATTCCTTCCAACCAAAAACAGGGTGCAGGCATTCCTGCACCCCATTTCTACAGTGCCAGGATTGATTCCCAGACACCGTCATCTACAAATATTCCATTTTCATCATGATCCCTGTGGAAGCGTTCCAGCCCTTCTCCCGGAATGTGGATATCGGAGTCATTTTCCGCAGGTTCAGAAGCCTTAAAATATGCCGCGGCTTCCCGCACCTTTTCCCGAATCGCCTCTGTATCGCCGTACCGCTCAGGATTGACGGCCAGAAATACCTGGGAACAGCCGGTGCAGCTGCCTTTCTTCTCTCTGTCCATATCCATGGCGGATTTTCCTTCTGTCAGGGCGGCGCCTAAAACATCCAGCATAAAAGCCAGCGCCGAACCCTTCCAGTATCCGACAGGCAGAATCCGTCTCGTCTTCTCAATCTCACCGGGAATATCGGTTAAATGGCCTTCCTCGTCAAAACCGCCGGGATACGGAAGCTTCTTTCCCGCGTTCCTGGTCACCTGCAGTTTCCCGTAGGAATACTGGGACAGCGCCATATCGAGAAAGAGCGGTTTCCCCTCCTTCTCCCCCGGCATGGCAAATACGATGGGATTGTTCCCCACCCGCGCTTCTTTTCCGCCCCAGGGAGGCATGGAGGACTCCGTATTCGTCCAAAGAATCGCAATATACCCCTTTTCGGACAAATACTTTCCGTAGGTTCCGCCGCGCATCCAGTGGGTCGTATTCTTAAGCCCCACCATACCGATGCCGTTCTCGTCGGCCAGCTTCATGACCTCATCACAGCAGGCAAGCGCATTGGTGATTCCAGGCCCCAATTTTCCGTCAAATATTTTTAATGCGCCAAACTCCTTTACAGGCACCGGCTCTCCCGACGCGTTGACCCAGCCCCTGTCGAGGTAATGACAGAAACGGGCTACCCGGTTGGTTCCGTGGGAGTACACCCCGTCATAGGTGGATTCCGTGTGGATCCGGGCGCAGATCTCCGCTTTCTCTTCGGGGAGTCCGTGCTTTAAAAAGGCCGATTTTATGGCCGATTTCATTTCATCATAGGATATTCTCATTTTTACTCTCTGCTCTGGCCCCAGCCAGCATCACTTACGCTAAATATTTGCAGAGGACGGCCCGGACCGCTCCGGCGCCCGCAATCTCCTCTTTAAACATTTCTTCTACCAGTTCCCCAATGCCAGCCTTGTACAAATCAATTCCGAAAATATTCTCATTAGAAAGAATGGGCTTTAACTGGCCGGTATACGTCTCCGGTTTTCCTGCCTCGATTCCCTCTAAATACTTCTTAAGTTCCGGAATCATCGGGTCTGCGGAAAGTTCGAAGGCGTTTAAATTGTCGTCGACAGCCAGCAGGTAACGGCACCAGCCTGCGATGGCCAGAGGGACGATGGTCAGCGTCTTCGCATCACCGTATTCCTTTACATAGGACTTGGTCGGCTCGCCATATCGGAT
>CAUEKH010000073.1 GCA_959018155.1 uncultured Hungatella sp. | reverse complement strand
ACGGAGCTGGCATCTTTTCATATTGGGGATGAGGAGAAGACCAGGGATTATCTGGAAAAGATAGGGAACTCCGGCACTCATTTACTGGGACTGATCAATGAAGTCCTCGATGTAAGCCGGATTGAGAGCGGCGCCGCTGAACTGGAAGAGGTGGATTTTGATCTGAGGAAAATGGTTACGGACATCGTGGAAATGGTCCGTTTTTCCTGTGAAAAGAAGCATCAGTCTCTTTCGGTGAAGATGGATGAACAGCTTCATCCGAAGGTGCGGGGAGATGAGAGGAAGCTGAAACAGGTTCTGGTGAATATCCTGGAAAATGCCTCCAAATATACGAGAAGGGGCGGCCATGTTGCCTTCACGGTCGAGGAGCTGGAGAAGAATGTGCAGAATCTGGAGACATACCGCTTTGTGATTGAAGACGATGGGATTGGTATGAAGCCGGAGTATCTGGAGCATATCTTTGAACCGTTCAGCCGGGCGGAGGACAGCAGAACGAGCCGGGTGGCCGGTACAGGGCTTGGAATGACAATTGTGAGGAATCTTGTTTCCATGATGGGCGGCGATATCAGGGTGGAGAGCGAATACGGGAAGGGATCCCGCTTTATTGTAACGCTCTGTCTGGCTAAAAGTGAAGCGGAGAATGCGGTGGAACTTGACGAAGATGTATGGAAACGGGAACCATTTCCGGGGCTCAGGGTTCTCCTGGTCGATGACAATGAACTGAACAGCCAGATTGCCAGTGAGATGCTGGAACTGTTAGGCGCAGTGGTGGAGACTGCCGCTAACGGGAAAGAGGCCGTGGAGGCGATCCTTGCCAACCCGCCGCTTTACTATGATATTGTTTTTATGGATGTCCAGATGCCGGTTATGAATGGCTACGACGCGGCCAAAGCAATCCGGGATTCCGGGAA
This sequence comes from uncultured Hungatella sp., assembly GCA_959018155.1. Classification (GTDB taxonomy): domain Bacteria; phylum Bacillota; class Clostridia; order Lachnospirales; family Lachnospiraceae; genus Hungatella. The sequence continues at coordinate 8,398 of CAUEKH010000073.1, read as the reverse complement.
AGAACGGATAGAAGAACTTCCGATTATCGCCATGACTGCGGATGCATTTGTGGAGGATATCAGGAAGGCGCGGCTGGCCGGAATGAACGGCCATCTGGCAAAACCGATATCGGTTTCACAGTTAAAGAATGTGCTGACCGGATGTTCGGCGTGGAAGATACGGAATCAGGGGGGGAAGAAAGAACAGACCTGCTGAAGAACTGAAAGAGTCGGGAACCACCGCGGTGGTTCCCGGCTCTTTTTGGAAAAATTTTGGAAAAGGGCAGCCTTCTGGAGTCGTGTTACCGGATTTCCCCGACAAGCTTTACCATGATGTCTCTGGCCAGACCGGTTCGCGTGGAGACAGAATAAGAGTAGTCCCCATCTGTCCAGGTTGCAACACTGACATTGCCGTCGTTGCCTTTCAGTTCCACTTTTAAATCACCGACATCGACACTCTCTTCTTCCGCGTAAATATTGTAGTCCCCGCTGATATCGCCGGTTTTGGCAGCTTTTCTGGCTGTGAGTTTATCTTCTGAGGTTGTGTAGATTACCTCGATCATGGTGTTGCTGACAGCGCGGATTTTAGGTTCCGTATATCCGTCGGGAATTGAAGACGGCAGGGTGAAATCGAATCCGGCGGCTTTGGCGGCCTCCTCTATCGTTGCGCATTCAATAAATGGGTTGGCGAGTCCGGCGCCGGAAGGGGCGGCAGAGGGGCGGCCGGAGGTTTCGACAGGGGAGCCAGCGGAGGTTTCGGCAGAGGAACCGTCGGAAATTTCTGCAGAGGAACTGCCGGAGGTTTGGGCAGAGGAGCCAGCGGAGGTTTCGGCAGAGGGGCGGCCGGAGGTTTCGACAGAGGAGCCGCTGGAAGTTTCGACGGAGGCCCCCGTGCTCTCCACTTTCGGTGCACCGCCACAGGCGGTAATGGATGTTGCAGCAGCAAGACACAGCATTATTGAGACAATTTTCTTCATCATATTCATTCCTTTTCAATTTTTACAGAGTAACTGTTTTGCAGTTCTACTCTATATACTGCCTGTAATCGGGAAATGTTGCAATAGAAAAAAAGAAATTGTAAAAAAATTTAATTATTTGTTTTACAGGCCGGAAAGAGCACTTCCCGTCAGCCGGTTATATTTTCCCACAGCCTTCCATACAATAGTAATAATCAATCTATTGGGGAGAATGCGATGAAAAATGTGTGGAACAGAAAATGGCTGCCGTTGTTGTATCTCAGCATGTGGCTGACGGTCCTGTGTTCCCTGTGCGGATGCAGCATGAGCCGGGATGATGGAAAAAAAGTACGCGATATGGAGTTTACCGTGACCGTGGAAGCGGAGATTCCTCAGGAGTTAAAGCAGATTATTGCTGAAAAGCAATAGAATCCATTTAAACTGACCTACAGCGATGACAAGAATCTCTACATAGTGGTCGGGTATGGGAAACAGGACAGCGGCGGGTACAGTATAGCAGTAAATGAACTGTATTTGACAGAAAATTCCATTGTACTGGACACGGAACTGTCAGGACCGGAAAAGGGAGAGAATGTGGGGACAGAGGCGTCATACCCCTATATTGTCATACGGACAGAACTCTCGGAACTGCCGGTGGTGTTCCAGTAGGGGCGCAGGGAGAGAAAAAGAAGATGGGAAGGAACGGACACTGTTTGGCAGTCCGTTTTTTCCCATTTTTTTAAATTTGTCCTTTTTTCTTTCCCCCGCATATGATATACTACATCAATAAAAAGTGAGGCAGGAAAAGAGGGCGGATGGTATGATACTTAAAGATATATGGCTTGATGTGAAGGCTGTTCAGGAACGCGACCCTGCGGCCAGGAATGCACTTGAGGTGCTGCTTCTGTATCAGGGGGTTCATGCGCTGATCTGGCACCGGTTTGCCCACTGGTTTTATAAGCATAAAATGTTCTTTATCGCCAGGCTGATTTCCCAGGTTGCCAGATTCTTTACGCTGATTGAGATTCATCCGGGGGCGCAGATGGGCCACGGGATTTTGATTGACCACGGCTGTGGCGTTGTGATTGGCGAGACCACTGTGGTCGGAGATAACTGTACCATTTACCAGGGTGTCACCTTAGGCGGCGTGGGCTTAAATAAAGGAAAACGCCATCCGACTCTGGGAAACAATGTGACCGTAGGCGCAGGCGCCAAGATTCTCGGGTCCTTTGAAGTGGGGGATAACTGTACGATTGCGGCAAATGCAGTCCTGTTAAAGCCGCTCGACAACAATGTGACGGCGGTCGGAGTGCCGGCGCGCCCTGTCAAGATCGATGGCGTCCCGATTCCGAAGAAGGAGAAGAATCTGGTTACCATGGACCACTACTGCAAGATGGAGGACCGGGTCAGAGAACTGGAAGAAAAATTAGCCGCCATGCAGGAAGAACTTTTAGCGGCCCGGAGTGGAAGCCGGCCGGAGACAGAAGGGGATGTGGCCACGTACTTAGAGTCCGCCGCCGGTGATGTTACGGAAAGTCAGGAGCAGTCAGACGTATGAAAGAACCAAAGAGCCGATGCAGGCAGATAGAGAGCAGTATCATCAAACAGTACCGCAAGGAAATCTGGCGTCCATTTGTGAGGGCGCTCAATGAGTATCAGATGATTGAGGAGGGCGACAACATTGCCGTCTGTATTTCCGGCGGAAAGGACTCCATGCTGCTGGCCAAGTGTATGCAGGAAATTCTCCGCCATGGAAAGATGGAGTTCGGACTTCATTTTCTGGTCATGGATCCCGGATACCACCCGGCCAACCGGAAGCTGATAGAAGAGAACGCGGCACTGATGGAGATTCCTATTGAGATATTTGAATCGGATATTTTCGATGTGGTGGTTGATGTGGATGAATCGCCCTGTTATCTGTGCGCCAGGATGAGGCGCGGTTTCCTCTATGCGCACGCAAAGGAACTGGGCTGTAACAAGATTGCCCTGGGACACCATTTTGATGATGTGATCGAGACGATACTCATGAGTATGCTGTACGGAGGGCAGGTCAACACCATGATGCCAAAGCTGCACAGCACGAATTTTGAGGGGATGGAACTTTTGCGGCCGCTCTATTTTGTAAAAGAGAGGGCGATTCTCGACTGGAAAGAGACGAATGAACTGAGATTTCTCCAGTGCGCCTGCCGTTTTACGGAGCAGATTGCAAAAGAGAGGGCATTGGAGGAAGAAGTACACTCCTCAAAACGCCAGGAGATGAAGGAACTGATTGAGGAGTTCCGGAAAATCAACCCCAATATCGAAAATAATATTTTTAAGAGCGTCTCCAATGTGAACCTTGATGCCTGTATTGGGTATGTGAGACATGGGGAGAGGCATCATTTTCTGGAAGAATATTGATTACCGATCATTTCCGGTGTTATGGAAATGATTGCCGCGGAAATATTCTGGTAAACAGTGGATAAGTCGGTAAATAATGGCTCTGCAAAGTAGATAGGTGTACTATACCAGTGCACTGATATGATAGAAACGGTATTCCCAGAATGAACAGATTGTGAACGCGTGCGTTCACAATCTGAACTGAATGTATACTAGAAGCCGTAAGGAAATCTTTTATATGCAGCATTCCTCCGGTTATATTGAAACATGCACCTGCATAAACTTTCTTATGATTATAGAAGGTAAGGCAGGTGCTTTTTTATGTTGGAGCTGGTGAAAAAGAACATACATATGAATCGTTGGAAAGGAAATGCCACGTCACAGATAACCCTGGACGATGATTTTATCGTGCCGGATACCATGGATGACGTAGAGCAGGTGATTCTCGATTCAGGCGAGATCGTCATTGAATCGGTGAAGAACCAGGGGGAGCGGGTCGTGGTGCGCGGAAAAATGGATTTCCACGTGCTGTACCGGAAGGCGGAAGGGGGGCTTCAGGCCCTCGGCGGATCGATTGCATTTGAGGAGCCTGTCAATGTTCCAGGGCTTTCTGAGCGGGACTACGTTCAGCTGGGCTGGGATCTGGAAGATTTAAATGCAGGAATGATCAATTCCAGAAAATTGAGCGTGAAAGCCATAGTCACTCTGGAGATACGGGTGGAATCTCTCTATGATGTGGAAGCTGCCGTGGAAGTGGACACGGGAAGCGGAACATTTGGAGGAAATTCCGGTTTGAGCACCTCTTCTGCCCGGGGGACCGGGGGCGGGCTGAGCGGTTCCGCCCCATCTGGTCCCGCCCCGTCCGGCATGGGACAGAATCAGGGAGGTGCAGGAACGGCTGGCGCCGGCATGACGCCCCTGCCTTCACCGTCCGGAAACCGGCTGAGCGGCTCTCCTCAGGTAGAGGTTCTCCGCCGAACCGTGGATGTAGCCGCCATCGCCGTGCGCCGCAAGGATACCTACCGTATTAAGGAAAATCTCCAGTTATCCGGCAATAAGCCGAACATTGAACACGTTCTCTGGAATGACATGAAGCTGCGCGCCATTACCACGAGGCCTCTTGACGGGAAAATGGTGCTGGACGGGGAACTGATGGTATTTGTCATTTATCAGGGGGAAGGCGAGGAAGCGCCGGTTCAGTGGCTGGAAGAGAGCATTCCCTTTACGGGAGAGCTGGATTTACCGGAGGCGTCGGAGAGCATGGTGCCTTCCGTGGCGGTCCATTTGATTCACCGAGACATTGAGGCGAAGCCTGATTATGACGGGGAAATGAGAGAACTCGATGTGGACGCGGTGCTGGAACTCGATATGAAGCTTTACCGGGAGGAGAATATGGAACTTTTAAGCGATCTCTACTCCACCAACCGGGAACTGACTCTCCAGACAGGAGAAGCCTGCTTTGATCGAATTCTCACCAAAAATATGAGCAAATGCAAGCTGGCAGAGAAATTAAATATGGAACACGCGGACCGGATTCTTCAGATCTGTCACAGCGAAGGCACAGTGAAGCTGGACGACACGGAAGTGAAAGAAGACGGACTCCACGTGGAAGGCGTTCTGGAAGTAAGTCTTCTCTACTTAACCGCTGACGACACCCAGCCGATTCAGTCAGCGGTAGAATTGATTCCGTTCCATTACTTCATTGAGGCGCCGGGCATTAATGAAGAGACGATCTGCCAGCTGGTACCGGGGCTGGAGCAGATGAACGCGGTTATGATGGGCGGCGGGACGGTGGAGGTGAAAGCCACGATTTCCCTTGATCTGCTGGCTCTTCAGCCGGTCTGTGAGCAGGTGATTTTAAATGTAACAGAGGCCCCCATGGACTTAAAGAAGCTTCAGCAGCTTCCCGGAATTGTGGGCTATATTGTCCAGCCGGGTGATTCTCTGTGGAAGATTGCGAAAAAATTCCATACGACGATAGATACGATTATGGTGACAAATGGACTTGGTGACAGCACCATAAAAGCCGGGGAGCGGCTGATTCTGGTGAAGGAACTGGCGTAGAGGGGCCGGATTTATTTTACAAACACGCAGTTGGCAAGGTAAAAAAGTATAAAAGTGTGCGTCGGATAGAAAACGTAAAAGAAGTATTTCAGCCCCGGTCCCTTCTGTCTGTTGTACAGGAGCGTGAGTGGAAGAGCGGCGGCCATCAGCCACTGGGTTGCCGTTCCTCCCTGAAGCATTTCCCCGCAGAACTGGCTGATGCAGAAGAGCAGGGCGGAAAAGGTTGTTTCATGTATGTATTTATGAGAAGCCTCATGTTGACAATGCCATCCTGGCTGCCTATAATCTAGATCAGAATGAAGATTACAGGAGGAGGACAGACATGTTAAAACAGATTGGGAGCGCAGTAGTAAGGAGGCGCGGAAAGGAAATCCTGCAGATTGAGCCATGGGGCGCCAATGCCCTGCGGGTGAGGGCTACCCAGCTTTCTTCCCTGCGGGAGGAGGAATGGTCCGCGCTTTTGCAGCCGGATTATGATGAATCGGATGTGAAAGTAACGCTGGAAGAAAACAGCGCCATGATTCAAAATGGAAAAATCCGGTGTGAACTGATGGTTACGGGGAAGTTAAAATTCTACAACCAGAAAGGCGAACTGATTTTAGAGGAGTATGACAGGAACCGGATGCGCAAGGAGGTGCCGGGGGAATTCAACAGCGCGCTGGAAATTGATCCGCGGACCTTTGAGCCGATAACAGGTACAGATAATTACCATTTAACAGTCCGTTTTGAGCCGTCTGACGGAGAAAAAATCTATGGTATGGGTCAGTATCAGCAGCCATACCTCGACGTAAAAAACTGCCGTTTAGAGCTGGCTCACCGCAATTCCCAGGCCAGCATTCCCTTCGCGCTTTCCAGCCGCGGCTACGGCTTTCTGTGGAACAATCCGGCAATCGGAAGCGTTACATTTGGAAAAAATATCACCGAGTGGACGGCGGAGTCCACGAAAATGATGGATTACTGGATTGTGGCCGGGGACACGCCTGCCGAGATTGAGGAGGCGTATGCCGCGGCAACGGGAAAGGTCCCGATGATGCCGGATTACGGGCTGGGCTTCTGGCAGTGCAAGCTGCGTTACCAGACTCAGGAGGAACTTTTAGAGGTCGCGAGAGGGTATAAAAAGAGGGGAATCCCGTTAGATGTCATCGTCTGTGACTTCTTCCACTGGCCGAACCAGGGAGACTGGCGGTTCGATGAAGATTACTGGCCGGATCCGGAGGGGATGGTCAAAGAATTAAAAGAGATGGGCGTGAAGCTGATGGTGTCTGTCTGGCCGACTGTGGAAGAACACAGTGAGAACTACCAGGAGATGAACCAGGAGGGCTATTTGGTGCGCAGTGAGCATGGAAGAGCCATAGGACAGATTGGAAATGCGGCGTTCTTCGATGCCACCCATCCGGATGCCCGGAATTTCGTGTGGGAGAAGCTGAAAAAGAATTATTACGATAAGGGAATCGAACTGTTCTGGCTGGATGAGGCGGAACCGGAATTTACCGGCTATCCATACTCCCATTACCGGTATTTTAAGGGGACCGATCTGGAAGTCGGAAATATTTACCCGAAAGAATATGCCAGAATGGCTTATGAGGGGTTAAAGAAGGCCGGTAAGGAAGAGATTGTGAGCCTTCTCCGCTGTGCCTGGGCAGGAAGCCAGAGATACGGCGCACTGGTGTGGTCCGGCGATATTGATTCTTCCTTCCGTTCCATGAGAAGCCAGCTTGCGGCCGGGTTAAATATGGGACTTTCGGGAATTCCGTGGTGGACGACGGACATCGGCGGCTTCCACGGCGGTAACATTTACGATGAGGCATTTCATGAGGTGTTCGTCCGCTGGTTCGAATTTGGCGCGTTCTGTCCGGTCATGCGTCTTCACGGCTACAGAGAGCCGATGAAAGCGCCCATTGGCACCACAGGCGGCGGCAAGCACAACAGCGGCGCGGAGAATGAGATCTGGTCCTATGGGGAGGACGTTTATGAGATTTGTAAAAAATACATTTTCCTGCGCGAGAAAATGCGGCCCTACACCACAAGGCTGATGCGGGAAGCCCATGAGAAGGGAACTCCCGTGATGCGGCCGCTCTTCTATGATTTCCCGGAGGATGTAGTCTGCTGGGAAAAGGAAAGACAGTACATGTTCGGCCCGGACATCATGGTGGCGCCGGTACTGGAGGCAGGAACCAGCCGGATGACGGTTTATCTGCCAAAAGGCGCGGGATGGACGAATGTATGGACGAAGGAAAGATGGGAAGGCGGTCAGAGCGTCGAGGTGGAGACGCCGCTGGAACAGATTCCGTTGTTTACGAGGGATGGGTTTGTGCTGGAGGTTTAGAAGAAAACAGAGTATCTGTTCTGGCGGCCTTTTGATTTTATTACTGTTCGTTTGATGGTTTGGAGTTTCGCCGTTTTTTATTTTCACAAAATGGAGGAATCTTCTTCTCATTTTTATGATGTTCCCGGCAGGCGGCGCAGTCGCCGTGCCGTTTGCACTTAACCCATTTACAGGGACAGGCGGTTTTTGAGGTGGTTTTATTATTCTTTTCCATAATGAGAGTATCTGTGGCAGCACAAAATATATACTGGGGAATTCTGGAGAAAAATCAGAACAATCATGAAGCCAGCCGGCATCAGCAAACAAAATTTATTCACACATATCCCTGTTCTGGTATATAATATACTGTAGCTATATTTTACTTTCGATGGCGCCATAACGCCTCCAGCTGGTGCTTTATATAGATGCCGGAAGCAGCCGTTTCCGGGCGGTAATTACGTATTGCAAGACGTGATTACCGTTTACATAGCAGAAACGCCAGTTTTTAGCTTCAAACATCTATGTCCGCAATACCAGCCGGACGGCGTATCGGGCGAAGAGGGATAAAAGGGCAGAACGGGAGTATCAGATGATGAATTATACATATATCCTGCGGTGCGCAGACGATTCTCTGTACTGTGGCTGGACAAACCATTTGGAGAAGAGGATCAGGGCGCATAATGAGGGAAAGGGCGCGAAATATACGAGGGCCAGA
>CAUEKH010000072.1 GCA_959018155.1 uncultured Hungatella sp. | reverse complement strand
TGCTGCGGACAGGATTTCTCAGCTTTCTCAAAGCTTTCGCCTCAATCTGCCTGATTCTTTCACGGGTTACATTGAACTCTTTTCCCACTTCCTCCAGAGTTCTCGGATGGCCGTCTTCCAGGCCGAATCTCAGCACAATTACCTGACGCTCTCTCTCCTTCAGATCACCGAGAAGCGCATCAATATGCTCCCTCAGCATGACGGATTCCACATTCCCCTCAGGCGTCACCACGTTGTTATCCGCGACGAAATCACCTAAGTTGGAATCATCCTCCTCGCCGATAGGAGTCTCCAAAGAGGCTGGCTCCCTGGCTATCTGCATGATCTCCATCACCTTGTCTTCCGACATGTCAAGAGCATCCGCCAGTTCTGTCACGGATGGTTCATATCCCAGTTCCAGTGTGAGTTTTCTCTGCATTTTCGACATCTTATTGATGGTTTCCACCATATGCACCGGTACACGGATTGTCCTTGCCTGATCGGCCAAAGCCCTCGTCACAGACTGACGAATCCACCACGTAGCATATGTACTTAGCTTATATCCTTTTGTATAATCGAACTTTTCGACACCCTTAATAAGGCCTAAGTTTCCTTCCTGGACCAGGTCTAAAAAACTCATGCCGCGGCCTGTATAGCGCTTTGCAATGCTGACAACGAGACGTAAGTTCGCCTCAATTAAGCGTTCCTTGGCATCCTCGTCGCCATCCGCCTTCCTCTTTGCAAGGCGCAGTTCCTCATCCGCACTTAAAAGCGGAACCGTCCCGATCTCCTTTAAATACATCCGGACAGGATCTTCCGTCCCGATGCCTTCTAAAAGATCGATGGCGTCAAGATCAATATCATCCTCTTCTGTTTCTTTGATAAAGCTGTCGTCAAGGTCATCATCCAACAACAGGGCATCATCCGACAGGAGCACATCGTCAGCCAGAATTGAGTCGTCAATTACCGGGATCACGTCTACGCCGCGATTCTCCAGGTACGAATATATCTGATCCATCTGCTCCGGGGTCAGTGAATCCCCCATAAAGAAGTTGTTAATCTCCGTTACGTCCAAAGCGTTATGCTTTGTTTTTGCAAGTTCGACAAGTTTCCCCAGCTTCTCTAAAAAATTATCCTTTTCCACTTAATAACGTCCTTTCGCTAAGAAGTATACTTAAAAGCCTACACAACTTTTCATTATATACTACCGGAATCCATATTTCAACATATTTCTTCTTTAAAATGCAATTTTAGCAGATTTATTGTTTTTTCGCCATATTTTTCATAATTCGTATCTGTTTTTGCAGGTTCACAATCTCTACTTCTGTATGGGTACCGCCGAACTCTCCATCTAATACCCAGTCGACCGGCTCTTCTGAAATCACCTTCAGCGCCTTCGTCCGGAATTTGTGGACGTACTCATTCGGCTCTTCTTTTAAAAACATGTAATTGATAATATTGCTCAAATCGAGAGGCGTGCGCGGCGTTCTGATTAAGAGGACTTCAAACTCCCCGTCATTTAATGCCACATTCTGGGTTACCAGCCCCTTAAATCCGCCGACGCTGATGGTATTCGTCACCATACCGAAGATAAATTCCCCTTCCAGGACGATCTCCTCGCTCTCCACCCGCATCCGGTACGATTTGATAGAAGCCAGGCTTTTGACTCCCTCCAGCATATAGGCCTGATGGCCCAGAACATTTTTCTTATCCTGAGGGGTCAGATAGGACACCTCCGTAAATGCCCCGAAGGCCGCAATATAGATGAAATGGCGCTCTTTGCAGAAACAGCCGATATCAATGGGATACGGCTCTCCCTCCACCACCGCGCGGGCCGCGGCAGCCATATTCCGCGGAATCCTTAAGCTGGAAGCAAAATCGTTGGTAGAACCGGCCGGAATATACCCCAAATCCGGAATCCTCTCTAAACACATCATCCCACTGATTGTCTCATTGAGCGTGCCGTCGCCGCCGCTGCATACGATGATATCCGCGTCCTTTCCCAAAAGGGCGGCAGCCTCCATGGCATCTCTCGTTTTCTGAGTCACATGGACCGATATTTCATATCCCGCTTTCGTAAAAATATCCAGAATCTCCATCAGGCGGTTTTTAATCTGAGCCTTTCCGGAACGCGGATTAAAGATAAACACCATTTTCTTCATTATTCTCACCTTATCATCTTTGTATACGCTTTCAATGCCCCCGGCAGGGAATACGATTCTTCCATCTCCTCAGGCGTCACCCACAAATATTTTCCTTCCGGCTCCTGCTGAAACTCGATGGCGGCCCCTTCCATATGCCATTCCACATGGCTGAAAATATGCTTCGACTCCGGAAGACGCCGGATGGCAGCCGCAGGCACCCGGTAACGCTTTGCCAGTTCTTCCTCGCTGTAATACCCTTCCAGGTTCGGAAACTCATAGAGGGAGGCCAGCAGGCCCCCTTCCTCCCGTTTGCGGATCGCAATCCGCCCCTGCCATTTTAAGAGCAGGATTGTCTTCTCCTCAATCCTCCGGGCCTTCTTCGGGGTTTTCACCGGGATTTCCCCGGTTAAGCCGTCGCGTCTCGCCACGCAGAGGGAAGACAGAGGACATTTCTCACAGAGAGGCGCGCCGTTTGGAACACAGATAATGGCGCCCGTCTCAATCAGAGCCTGATTATACTCTCCGGCCCGTTCCTCTGGCATCACCTCGGAAAGGGCTGTCTCAATCTTTTTCTTTACCGACTGCTTCAATATATCTTCCCGGCTTCCAAGCACTCTCGAGATCACCCGCAGCACATTTCCATCCACGGCCGGAACGGGAATCCCGAAGGCGATGGATGCGATTGCGCCCGCCGTATAAGATCCGATCCCGGGAAGTTCTTTCAGTTTCTCGTACGATGGCGGCAAAATCCCGCCGTACTTTTCCATGACAGTGATCGCTGCCTTCTGCAGATTTTTTGCCCTGTTATAGTAGCCAAGGCCTTCCCACAGCTTTAAGAGCCTGTCCTCCGGAACACTGGCTAAAGCTTCCATATCAGGAAGAGCTTCCATAAACCGCTCAAAATACGGTTTTACCGCTTCCACCCTCGTCTGCTGCAGCATGATTTCCGAAATCCAGACCCGGTACGGCTCCGGATTCTCCCGCCACGGCAGAACCCTGGCGTTCTGGCCGTACCATTCGAGTAACGGCCGGGTCATGGCAGCCAGCCTCTCCTTACTGGAAAAGGATTCCTCCCTCGGCTCTAAAACCTGAAGTTTATCATACAACCGTGTCATTAAATATAACCATAGATGCCCCGCACCGATACTTCCCCGGAAACGACGCGTCTTACCTTTCCATCCGGCATTTCGACAAGAAGTTCTCCCGTCTCGTCGATTCCCAGTGCCGTCCCTGTATAGCTTCCGGCCGGGTCGAGGACTTTTACCTCCCCGCCCCTTCTGGCCATATGTTCATTATACACATCAACCAGAGGCGCTAAACTTCCGCTCCGGATGAATTTTTCATAGTACCGTTCGAAGGCCGCAATGACAGCCGCCGCCAGATGACTCCGCCGCACGCGCTTTCCCGTCTGAATCAGAATGGAAGAAGCCGTCTTTCGCACATCTTCCGGAAATGATTCCATATTGGCATTGATCCCGATTCCGACTACAACGTAATGGATGCCTTCCAGCTCCGCACTCATCTCCGTCAGAATCCCACAGAGTTTCTTACCGTCCGCCACAATATCATTGGGCCATTTAATCGCAGTCTCCAGCCCCGTCTCTTCAAGAATCCCGTCGTGAACAGCCAGCGCCGCCACAAGCGTTATCATGGAGGCTGACGTCGGCAGGATATCCGGCCTTAAGATAAGGCTCATAAAAATTCCCGTTCCCTCAGGGGAAACCCAGGAACGCCCCCGTCTCCCGCGGCCCGCCTCCTGGTGGCCCGCAACAACTAAAGTCCCGTGCTCCGCCCCTTCCTCAGCCAGCTTTTTCGCCCTGACATTGGTGGAGTCCGTGCTGTCAAAATACACGATTTCCCTTCCAAAGCTTCCCCGCATACAGCTTAAAAGTTCCGCTTTCGATATCACATCGCCGCAGTCCGCCAGGCGGTAGCCTTTATTTCTCACCGCCTCAATCTGACAGCCCTCTTCCTTCAGCTGGCCAATAGCCTTCCACACGGCCGTTCTCGACACTCCCAGAAGTTCGCACAACTCCTGCCCGGAAACGTAGTCCTGCCGCTCTTTTAACACTCTTAAGATTTCCGCTTTCATGCCGCTCACCCCCACCAGATACTGACAGCGCTGATCACAGCCAGTGCCAGCAGAAGAATTCCAAAGATAAGAACCAGGATTCCCGATGCTTTCCTCTTCACCTCACGGCCTCCCACGCGGAATTTGTAGATTCCGTTCATGATATTGAGAGCCGCTGCTAAAAGGAAGATAACCGGGAACAGCAGCATATGGTCCTCCGGATTTAAAAATGATATAACAGCCAAAACCACGATAATAATTCCGATGACAATATGGATCGCATCGAGTATCATTGCGGTATTTCTCGGGCTCCTGCCTCTCTCCTGTATATACATAGATTCCTATTCTCCTAACGTCGCAACCATCACAGCCTTGATGGTGTGCATCCTGTTTTCCGCTTCATCAAACACAACCGAGGCCGTCGATTCAAAGACCTCCTCTGTCACTTCATTCCCCAGCACAGCCGGAAGGCAGTGCATGAAAATCGTAGAATCCTTTCCGGTTTTCTCCATCAGTTCCCGGTTCACCTGATACGGCTTTAAGAGGGCCACTCGCTCCGCGGCCTTATCCTCCTCGCCCATGGAACACCAGACATCCGTATAAACGGCGTCAGCCCCCTTCACGGCCTCCACATCCTCGCTCAGCGTCACCGTGCTGCCGCTTTCCCCGGCATATCCCTTGCACAGCGTAACCAGTTCTTCCTTCGGCCACAGGCACTTCGGCGCCAGAATCGTAAAATTCACACCCATCTTGCTCATGCCAATCATCAGGCTGTTCGCCATATTGTTGCGTCCGTCGCCGGCATAAACGAAATTCAGCCCTTTCAGATATCCGAAATGCTCCTTTAAGGTCAGTAAATCTGCCAGAATCTGTGTCGGATGGTAGTCATCGGTCAGCCCGTTCCAAACCGGCACCCCGGCATACTCCGCCAGATCCTCCACCGTCTTATGCTTAAACCCACGGAACTCAATCCCGTCAAAAATCCTTCCCAGAACCCTTGCCGTGTCCTTCACGCTCTCTTTGTGTCCCAGCTGAATATCATCCTTTCCAAGATACTCCGGATGCGCGCCCTCGTCAACCGCTGCCACCACGAAGGAACACCTGGTCCTGGTAGAAGGCTTCTCAAAAATCAGCGCAATATTCTTTCCCTTCAGAGACTGTCCCGTTACGCCCGCTTTCTTCTTCGCCTTCAGCTCCGCAGCCAAATCCACCAGATAGCCAATCTCCTCCGGACTAAAGTCCTTCAAAGTAATAAAATTTCTTCCCTTTAAATTCATAATTATATCCTCCGCTTTCTCTTAATGTATTTTTATACACCATTATAGTATATCATGTATAAACATGCAATCTTTTTTTTCAGAGTCTACCTTTACCATACTATAAGGGAATCACGCTGTCAAGTGCGTGAAGCTTCTTCATAATCTTTCCGATGAGACTTTCCACCGTATAAATCTGGAACCGGTTAATCTTCATCCGTTTAGCCAAATCCTCGAGAATCGCGATATAAAGTTCTTTATAATCCCAGTCCTCCTTCAGTTTAAATTCCACAGCCAGCTTCGGAAACAAATCCTCCGTAAAAGCCCGATACCCTTTCAGGCTTTCAAACGTTTCCTTATCCAGTTCCTCACTGATGTAGGTTTTAAAAAGTTCCAGTTCCGACATCATCCGGTCAAAATAATACGGCTCCCCGTTTGGTGCATCAATATAATATATACGCCCCTGAAGTCCATATAAGAACCTTTTCGCGTCATAATATCCCAGAGTCATATTCTTTCTCGCCTGTTTCTTATCAAATTCCAGAATTCCGCCCAGATCCTGGCGCGGCGCAATGTGGTAGACATTGACGCCTTCCGGAATCTTCGTCACCTTCTCGCTGTCAAATCCCCAGCCGTAAATTCTGATGACAATGATATCCTGATATCCCTTGTCAAGAAGCACATTTAAGGGGACATTATTAAAACCGCCGCCGTCGAGATAGCGTTTTCCGCCCAGCTTTTCATTTTTAAATGCCATAAAATACGCGCTGGCTAAAAGCATGTCTTTCACAGAGCCTTCCTCGCCCGACTTCACGTCCACAGCCAGTTCCTTCCTGGCATCCACAGAATACGTCATGGCGTACAGTTCCCGGTCTGAACTGCGGATCCGCGACTCATCTCCCACCACCTCGGCGATTAAGTTCTTTAACGGCGTAATATCGAATCCCCCGTCTTTAATCACCTGCAGACCACTGCTGAGCACCTGCTGGATATTTAAAGCTTTAAAATCCTTTTTCTTTAAAGCCTTCATCGTCTCGTCATTGACATTCATAACCCGGGAATACTCGATATTTTTCCAGATTTCCTCGGCCAGTTCCAAATCGTCCATACACATCATCGCGCCGTTGAGTGAGCCGACAGAAGCCCCGCAGATCCCTTTGATCCGGATGCCCGCCTCCTTAAGCGCCTTCCACGCCCCAACCTGGTAAGCCCCTTTCGCGCCTCCGCCCTCCAGGACAATTCCGTACTCCTTCGTCATATCCACTTTCAGTTCCATCGGAAGCCTCCTCTTTTTCCAGATGATTCCATTCTAATCTCTGTGAAAAAACGCAGCAAGAGGATTCCCCCCTGCTGCGAATTTCTCCGATCCCGGTTTTTCACCCGGTATTATAATATGAAATCTCTGTTATCTACTCCACATCTTTTGGAATCTCGGTGATGGAGGAAACGAGTCCCGCCAGCCCCTGAATCTCAGATGGAATGATAATCTTCGTCGCCTTGCCATCTGCAATGCTCTTAAATGCTTCCAGGCTCTTGATGGTTAAAACTGTCTGGTCTGCTCCGGCTTCCTTGATCATGCGGATACCATCGGCGTTCGCCTGCTGAATCTTTCTTGTAGCCTCAGCCTGGCCTTCTGCCTCTTTGATTCTCTTCTCCTTCTCCGCTTCTGCGTGAAGAATTGCTGCCTGCTTCTCAGCCTCCGCATCGAGAATCGCAGATTCCTTCTTACCTTCTGCCACGAGGATTGTGGACTTCTTCTCACCTTCCGCACGAAGGATGGACTCACGGCGCTCACGCTCTGCCTTCATCTGTTTCTCCATGGCATCCTGAATCGCTGCCGGAGGCATGATATTCTTAAGTTCCACACGGTTCACCTTGATTCCCCACGGGTCCGTGGCGATATCGAGGGATTCGCGCATCTTCGCATTGATCGTCTCTCTGGAAGTTAAAGTCTGGTCCAGTTCCAGGTCACCGATGATGTTACGGAGTGTGGTGGCCGTCAGGTTCTCAATAGCCATCAGCGGGTTCTCCACGCCATAGGCGTAAAGCTTCGGGTCTGTAATCTGGAAGAATACGACCGTATCAATTCTCATGGTAACGTTATCCTTTGTGATAACGGGCTGTGGCGGGAAGTCTGCCACCTGTTCCTTCAAATTCACTCTCTTTGCCACGCGGTCAATAATCGGGGTCTTGATGTGTACGCCGACTGACCAGGTTCCAAGGTACGCGCCCAGTCGTTCTACAACGAGTGCCTGAGCCTGTGGTACAATCTTAATACACGATGCCAGTACTGCAAGAATAATTATCAATATAATGATAACTGCAATAAATCCAAACATACTACGCTTCCTCCTGAGTTTCACTCACAATTAGTTTTACGCCTCTGATATCCTTCACTTCCACAATGGTTCCGACCTCGAAAACTCTGCTCTCGTCCTCTGCTCTGGCCGTCCATTCCTGCCCGTTAAGGACTGCTGCGCCTGTTCCTTCTGTGTTATCCACCTTCACGGTCACCTTTGCCCGCTTACCAATGAGGCTCTCGGAATTCGTCTTTACTGTGTTCCTGTTCACAAACCGCAAGGCAAACGGTCTTGTAAAGAACAGCAGGACAAAAGACACTATCACAAATGCCACAAGCTGGATCTGCGTCCCCGCGCCAAACAACGACAGGATAAATGCCACAAGAGCACCTCCCGCAAACCATATCGTCGTAAGTGCCATCGTTCCCGCTTCTATACCGAGCAGGACTACAAAGGCAATAAGCCAGTAAATAGCCGCCATCTAATCACTCTCCTTCTTAAGCCGGTACATGCTTCGCTGCCAGGCAATATATTTACTCGTTCTTATCATACTATATTTTCTGACTTTTCTCAAGATTCCTGGCAATGAAAAGTATTACAATTTTCTGACGATTATTCTATCTTTCCGTTACTGACTGTAAATCTTTATACTGACTGTAAATCTTTGCGCCGCAGTTCCATCTGTCACGATTTTAGCCGTCTATTCTTTCAGCCGCCGCTGTCTCGCCGCCTCGTACATCAGGACGGAGGCAGCCACCGCCGCGTTTAAGGATTCCACCTTTCCCTTCATCGGAATCTTCACGTAACCGTCGGCCATCGAGGCGATTTCATCACTCAGACCGTTGGCCTCATTTCCAATCAGAAAGCCTGTATCTACAGTATAATCCTCTTTATCGTAATTATTCGTTCCTTTCAAATGAGCCGCATAGAGGCGGATTTTCCGCTCCTTCAGCGAAGTCAGCGTCTCAGATAAACTGTCCACATAGACGAAAGGCACGCGGCAGACAGAGCCCATCGTCGAGCGTATCACCTTGGGATTGTAGATATCGGCGGTTGTGCCATCCATCACCACGCCGGTGATGCCGGCGCCTTCCCCTGTCCTTAAAATCGTGCCGAGATTTCCCGGATCCTGGATCGTCTCCAGAATCATCAAAAATGAAGGTCCCGGCTGGCTTAAAATGTCTTCAATCGTATACGCATACTGCCTCACAACTGCCAGAATCCCCTGAGGGCTGGCAGTGTCCGACATGGTCTTAAAAACCTCATCCGTCACCGTCTCAAATGGCATGGTTCCCAAGAGAGCCCGGTTATCCGGGGATTTTAAGTAGCTTTCCGATACAAAGACCGTCTCAATCCTTTCCCGCGGCAGTTCCTTAAACATGCGGATTCCCTCCGCCACGAAAAGGCCGGTATCTTTTCTTGCCTTCGCCTTCTTAATCAGGTTCATCACCTGTTTGATTCTTCCATTCGCACTGCTGCTAATCATTCTTTATCCCCGCTTCCACTCTCTCCAGTTCTTCCAGCCATAAGCGGCTCACCGCGTCGCTTGGCATACGTAAGTCACCGCGCGGCGATACGCCAACCGAACCGACCTTCGGGCCATCCGGTAA
>CAUEKH010000071.1 GCA_959018155.1 uncultured Hungatella sp. | reverse complement strand
GTTTTCTGCCCTCTGTTTCCTACCCTCTATTTTTTCCCTCTATTTCCTGCTCTTCAGCCCCTACTCTCAAGTAGCAATTCCCACCCGGCAGGCCATTCTCCGTTCCGGAATTTCTATATTATATCCTGATTTTTCCGTTGAATCTCCATTCCGGCCCGCACCAAACGCAACGTTCGCTCTGCTGCGCTGGAATAAAGTTCTCTGGCACGTCCCAACGCCTCATTAAGCCCCATAGCGCCGTTGATGGTAGTCATAATACTGTCAATCCCGTAATCAAAGATGGCTTCCGCCTTATCCCCCATACCGCCGACAATAGCGACTGCCGGAATTCCTTTCTTCCTGCACCGTAATCCAATTCCGCTCGGAACCTTTCCAAAGGCAGACTGCCAGTCCATCCGCCCTTCCCCGGTTATAACCAGATCCACGTCCTCTAAAAGTTCATCAAAATGGATTAAGTCGAGAACCGTCTCAATCCCCGATTTCAATTCCCCGTTTAAGAAAATACAGAAGGCCGCGCCCAATCCTCCGGCTGCGCCCGCGCCAGCCATTTTCTCTGCGTCTCTCCCTGTTTTTTCTCTCAGTACCCCGGCAAAATGGATCATCCCCGCTTCCAGTTCATCGAGAATTTCCGGTGTTCCTCCCTTCTGCATCCCAAAGGTATAGGTAGCGCCATCCGGTCCGGTCAGCGGATTATTAACGTCACACATAATTGTAAATCTGGTATTCTTAATCTGTGGGTGAAGTCCGGTTAAGTCGATGTCATCCACCTTGCCCAGATCACGCCCGAAGCCGGGAAGTTCGTTCCCTTCTCCGTCTAAAAACTTTACGCCGAGAGCGCGCATGGCGCCCAGCCCACAGTCATTGGTAGCACTCCCGCCAAGGGCTATGGTGATATCGCGGCAGCCATTGTCAAGCGCTGCCCCAATCAGTTCTCCCGTTCCATAGCTGGTCGTATTCCTGGGATCCCGTTCCGCCTCAGGAACCAGGGGAAGTCCTGATGCAGCCGCCATCTCGATCACGGCGCACCCCGTCTTCGTCTCACCATAGCAGCTGACCCGTTCCTCCATCCGGGGTCCATGGACCGGCACTTCACGGATAAAGCCGCCCATCACGGAAATGACCGCCTCAATCGTGCCTTCTCCACCGTCAGCCACCGGAATTCCTTTCGTTTCACACCCCGGAAATACCTTTTCTGCCACTTCCTCGAGAAGTTCTATAATCTCTCCGGATGACAGCGTCCCCTTAAATGAATCAGACGCAAATAATAACTTCATAAATAACCCCTCCACATTCCCTTATTGCCTTTTACTATACAGCACAAAAGCAGTCAGAGTCAATGTTCCCTGTAACAGAAATTGTTTATTTTTTTGTCTCTTCATCACAGCAGAGCCCCCATCAGACAGCCCGTAAATTTCGGTTTTCAGCTGTCTGATGGGGGCTCTGCCATTCCCTCTTCTCTTTCCGACGTCACGTCTTCAAGCCATAGAGTTCTTCCATCATAGTTCTCAGTTTATCCACGGTCTGTCCGGCATCGAGTCCCGTCTCGTCTACCGTGATATCCGCATATTTTTCATACAGTGGAACACGCTCTTCATATAAATCGCGAAGTGTCATTCCATCTTTCAGCGCCACTCCGCGGTCCGTCAGGTTCCCAAGGCGCTTTTCCACATCCTCATAACTCAGTTTTAAATAGACAATAGTACCTATTTTCTTTAAATGCTCCATAGCCTCGCTGCCATAAATCACGCTGCCTCCCGGGGCGATCACGCTGCGGTGCACATCCAGAGACGCGTTAATTCGATTTTCCACATCGAGAAAACCTTCCAGGCCCTCATCCGCAATAATCTCTTTGAGCAGGCGGTGTTCCTGCTCCTGAATAATGATATCGACATCTACAAAAGAGTAACCAAGGCGCTTGGCAAGGAGTACGCCCACCGTACTCTTTCCCGAGGCTGGCATTCCAACCAGTGTGATGTTATCTGCATTTCCTGTCATTTCTTCCTCCTGACCGCGGCGTTCACAGTATTTCTCCCCTTGGGGGATCCGGCCGTGGCTTTCACGGTATTTCTTTCCCTTTTGGGACCGGCCGTGGCTTTCACGGTATTTTTCTCCCTTTTGGGGTCGGCCGTGGCTTTCACGGTATTTTTCTCCTTTTGGGGCCCGGCCGCAGCTTTCATGGTGTCTCTCACCTTTTGGGTACCCGCCGCCCCTTTCACGGTATCTCTCACCTTTCGAGAACCCGCCGCCCCTTTCATGGTATCTCTCACCTTTTGGGGCCCGGCCGCCCCTTTCATGGTGTCTCTATCCTTTTGGGGCCCGCCCTCGGCCTTCACGGTATTTTTCCCCTTTCGAGAGCCCGCCGCCCCTTTCTTCACAGAATATCCAAAACTCCCCAGCTTCTCACCCAGTTCAAAATACTCTCCATGAGAGTAGGCCACAAGCCTGGCACTGTTTAGATGAAATTTCCCTTTTTCGTCGAGATACCGTTCATCCACAGAGACATTCACAATCTCCGCCAGGAACAAATCGTGGCTCCCCAGCGGTTTTATTTCCACGACCCTGCACTCTAAACTCACGGGGCACTCAGCGATTCCGGGGGCCTTCACCACGCTGGAGGGGCTTGGCGTCAAATTCATCTCTTTATATTTATCCACGTCGCGTCCGGATTTTACGCCGCAGTAATCCGCCGCGTATACCGTATCCCTCGTGACGAGATTTACCACAAATTCCTTCGTCTCTTTTATGATATCATAGGAATACCGCTCCGGCCTGACTGCAATTGAGAGCATCGCCGGGGAAGAGCAGATCGTACCGGACCACGCTACGGTGATGATATTGGGCCGTTCTCCCTCGCGGCCGCAGCTTACCATGACCGCCGGCACCGGGTAAAGCATATTGCCTGGCTTCCAGTTCTGTTTTGCCATTTTCCGCCTCCATTTCTCTCATGCTTTTCAGTAACGCCCTCTTTACGCCTGCACTGCCAGCATAATCTGGGGAATCAGCTGTTTCTTCCTGGAAACAACGCCCGGAAGGCTGACTACATGGTCCTTCATCCCGCTTCCAGTCTCTCCGCCCGCATGGAACGCGCCTGCCACCAGCTGCTCGGCGCCCTGCCCTTCGCAGAGAAGTTCCGTGGATTCCGTGAGAATATTGGTCAACATAAAATACATCATATCCATCCCGTGCTCTTCACGGGCCTTTGCAATATACGGAAGCAGCCTTCCTTTCAGTTCTTCCAGTTCCTCTGCATTTAAGGAACTGATCTGCCCCACGCCAAAGGAAACCTTTCCGATCGTAAATTTCTTGAAATCCTGATAGAAAATCTCCGCATCCGTCTTGCCCTTCAAATTGCTTCCCGCCGCAAACATGGAACCCGCATATTTCTCCACATCAATGCCGGCAATTTCGGCCAGGCGGAGAGCCGCCTCCCTGTCCACCGCGGTACACGTCGGGGAACGGAATAACAGCGTGTCTGAAATAATGGCGCTGCAAAGCAGTCCGGCGATTTTCGGCTCAATCTCCACGCCATTTTCCTGATACATCTGGTAAACGATGGTGGCTGTACAGCCCACCGGCTGATTGCGGAAGAATACTGGTGAAATAGTCTCCACCGTCCCAAGCCTGTGGTGGTCGATAATTTCCAGGATCTCCGCGCTCTCCATGCCTTCCACAGCCTGAGTCTTCTCGTTATGATCAACGAGAATAATCCGTTTTCCCTTTGCTCCCAGCAGGTTCCGCCGGGAAATCATCCCTCTGTATCTGCCATTCTTGTCGAGAATCGGGAAATCGCGGTGACGCTTGCTGGCCATCACCTCTTTAATATCATCAATATAATCATCCAGTTCAAAGGTAATCAGCTCTTCCGTCTTCATAAAATAGCTGATCGGCATACTCTGGTTGACAAGACGCGCCGCCGTATACGTATCATACGGTGTGGTCATCACTGTACAGCCGTGTTCCTGGGCCAGCTTCTTAATGGTCAGAGAAACCGCCGCACCCTCACAGACGATAATGCAGGCCGCATCCATTTCAATTGCGCACAGCTGAGATTCATACCTGTTTCCCAGAATTACGAGGTCGCCCTTGGAAATATAATACTCCATCATATCGGGATTGGCTGCTGCAATCAAAACCTTTCCTTCATTAAAATAGGCTTCCTCGCTCCCCACTACCATGGCGCCTTCCAGTGTCTCCACGATATTGGCATACTGGGTATTGGCCTTCGACAAAATACTGCTGTCATACACATTCATATAGGATTTTGCGATATCGCCTACTGTGATCAGCCCTTCCAGAAGGCCATCCTCAGTTACAGCGGGAATCGTTACCACATTGGCCTCCTGCATCAGGTTCCAGGCCTTCTTTAAAGAGAGATTCTTCTTAACACCTTTCGTCTCTCTGATTTCGATATCGCGCACCTGAGTCTTTACATTCTCAACCAGCTTCGGCGCTTCCACCCCGAAATGCGCAAGCACAAACTGCGTCTCCTCATTGACCTTCCCCGCGCGGCCCGGCTGGTAGTCCTCGCCCGTAACAGCGCGTTTTAAATTGGCATAGCAGATTGCCGAACAAATCGAATCCGTGTCAGGGTTCCTGTGACCGATGACAATGGTTTTTCTGGCTTTCTTCTCTCCCATATTACCTCCACATTTTCATAATCTGTTTACACGATGTTCATATTTTATTCACATATATTTTTTATACTTATTGTATAGAAAATCACTTATGCGAGTTGATTATATCGTCAAATTGCACATAGATTTTTCATAATTGCCCCGGTTGCCAGTCAACTGGGGTCTCCTCATTTTATGAGGATGGCGCAAAAATGCCCCGTTTTCCGGCAGTTTCCATTTTCAGCCGATTTCCCTTGTGAATATTAACATTATAACATATTTCTCTGAATTGTAAATAACAGCCCCACACAGGAATCTCCCTTCACAGGGCGTTCCCATATGGGGCTGTTTTTATTTCACAGTAAGATGTGCACGAAGCTGCATCTTATCGTTTTTTCCAAAATCCGGTTTTAATCGAGAATCTGTCTCGCCGCGCCATAAATCCCCGCGTCATTTCCCAGGGTGGCCAGCACGATTCCGCCTTTATTCTTGGATATCGGAGAAAATTCGTCATAATATTTATAAATCTTATCAATCAGGAACTGTCCTGCTTTGGAAACACCGCCTCCAATTACAAAGACTTCCGGATCTACCACCATGGAAATCTGCGCCAGGGCAAGCCCTAAATAGCGTCCCACTATTTCCATCACCTCACAGGCAAGAGCGTCGCCCTCTTTGGCCGCATCCAGCACATTCTTGGCAGATACGTGATCGCCAAATGCTCTTAAAGCGGACGGAGTATCGCAGGCCGCCATCTTCCTTCTGGCCTCCCTGGCGATTCCCGTAGCGCTGGCAATCTGCTCGAGGCAGCCGACACCGCCGCAGTTGCAGTGCTCTGTCTCTTCGTCGCGGATATGGATATGGCCAATCTCACCGCCCAAGCCGTGTTTTCCGGCTATGATTTTCTGCCCGATGATAACGCCGCCGCCAACACCGGTTCCCAGCGTCACCATAACGATATCCTCATAGCCCTTACCGCCGCCCTGCCACATCTCGCCGAGAGCCGCAACATTGGCATCGTTGGCGCTCTTTACCGGGATTCCGTGAAGCAGTTCGCTCAGTTCCTTTGCCGGGTTCATATTGCGCCAGCCAAGGTTTACACAGACCTCCACGAAGCCATCCGGCATAACCGGACCAGGAACGCCCATGCCCGCGCCGACTACGTCCTCCATCGGTATCTTCTTCTCCTCAAGAGTTTTTAAAATAGAGTCTGCCACATCTTTTAAGATATATTTTCCGCCCTCTTCTTTTCTGGTCGGGACCTCCCATTTAAATAAAAGCTCTCCTGTCGTCTCAAACATGCCAAGCTTTACGCTTGTACCGCCTATATCGACACCAATACATTTGTTTCCCATCCGAGATACGCTCCTTTTCCTTATGTATGACTGCATGAACCGGCGGACTGTGAAAACCAGTCCGCCGGGATTTATTGAAGACGGTGACCTGTACGCGGAGCGTGCAGGTTATCGTTTTTTTAACCTCACGCTACAGCGCGGTCTTCTGTCTTCTGTCTGTTACAGACCTCTGGCAACCTCAGCCACATGTTCTGCCGTGAATCCAAAGTGCTCAAACAGCTGCTTTGCAGGGCCGCTGGCGCCAAATCCTGTCATGGTCACATACGCGCCGTCGAGGCCCACGTATTTGCCCCAGCCGAAATCGCTGAGCGCTTCTACAGCCACACGTTTTCTGACTGCCTTCGGAAGGACTGACTCCTTATATTCCTCAGACTGCTCTTCAAAGAGGTCCATACAAGGCATGGATACGACGCGCACCTTCTTATCTGTCAGAAGCTGTTTCGCCGCCACAGCCAGTTCTACTTCAGAACCGCTGGCAATCAGGATAATATCCGGCGTGCCGTCGCAGTCATCAATGATATAACCGCCCTTTAACGCCTCTTTGCTGCTGCCTGGCATTGGAGTTAAATTCTGTCTCGTCAGCACCAGCGCGGTCGGAGTCCTCTTAGAGGTCAGCGCGGAATACCATGCAGCCTCGGTCTCTGTCTCATCACACGGACGGAACACATGGAAATTCGGCATGGCGCGAAGCATGGCAAGCTGCTCAATCGGCTCGTGGGTCGGTCCATCTTCCCCGACGCCAATACTGTCATGGGTAAATACAAATGACAGCGGAACTCCCATCAGTGCGGAAAGACGTGCCATCGGCTTCGTATAATCGCTGAATACGAAGAACGTCGCCACATAAGTGCGGAGGCCTCCGTGAAGCATCATACCGTTGCCAATCGCTGTCATGGCAAGTTCTCTGACGCCGAAGTGCATATTGCGTCCGGCCGGATTCTCCCTGGAGTAGTCGCCCATTTCCGCCATATTCGTCTTGTTGGACGGCGCCAAGTCTGCCGCGCCTCCAATCAGATTCGGCATATATGTCTTGATTCTGTTTAAAATCTGTCCAGATAAATTTCTGGTAGCTTCCGGTTTCCCGGACTTCTTCCAGTAGTCGGCGCAGGCAGCCACTGCCTTCTCACCGGCGTTCTCATCGTGATAGAAGTTCCAGAGTTCTTCCATCTCCGGATATTCCTCACAGTATGCGGCAAACATCACATTCCAGGCCGCCTCTGTCTCCGCCTTCTCCTCGGCGATTTCCGCATAGTGGCGGTATACCTCGTCCGGAACGTAGAACGGTTCCATGGATGGCCAGCCCAGATTTTCCTTCATCGCCAGAACGTTGTCCTCGCCCAAAGGCTCGCCGTGAGCGCTGGCTTTTCCCTGCTTTGCAGGACAGCCGTAACCAATCTCCGTCTTAATGGTAATAAAGGATGGGCGCTCTGTATCAGCCTTGGCCTCTTCAATCGCCCGGCCAATGGCCTCTAAATCGTTGCCGTCTTCCACTGTGATCGTCTGGAAGCCGAATGCTTCCATGCGCTTCTGCACATCTTCGCGGAACGCGATATCGGTGCTTCCCTCAATGGAAATCTTGTTGGAGTCGTAGAGGACGATCAGCTTTGACAGTCCCAGCGTTCCTGCCAGAGAGAATGCCTCAGAAGAAATCCCCTCCATCATACAGCCGTCGCCGCCCAGTACATAGGTGTAATGGTCAACAACCGGGTAATTTTCTTTGTTAAATACAGAAGCCAGATGGTTTTCCGCAATCGCCATACCGACAGCCATACCCATACCTGCACCCAGCGGTCCCGTGGTAGCTTCCACGCCGACGGTGTGACGGTATTCCGGATGGCCCGGTGTCAGGGAACCAAGCTGGCGGAAATTCATAATGTCTTCTTTTGACAGATCCCCGTATCCGAATAAATGAAGCAGGGAGTACAGCAGCATGGAACCGTGGCCTCCTGATAAAACGAAGCGGTCCCTGTTTGCCCAGTTCGGGTCAGCCGGATTGTGATTCATATGGTTTGTCCATAATTCATAGGCAACGGAAGCGCAGCCTAAAGGAAGTCCCGGATGTCCGGATTTTGCTTTCTGAATTGCGTCAGCTGAAAGAACGCGGATCGCGTTGACTGACATGGTATCAATGTTACTCATTGGTATTGCCCTCCTATTGTAATCTTATTTCTTTCATATTCTGAGGACCGGTCACGATTAAGGTGTTCGGAAATCTGCCGTTCCTGATTTTTGATACTGGGAAATCAAAGGTTCCTTCAAATTTGAGTCTGCCAGACAGATCGTATACTCTGCATGATTCCTCATTATACAGAAATACTCGTTCTCCGTCAATATCGGGATGTGTATACTGGTAACTGAATGGCTCTGAAAATATAAGGCTTCCATCGGGTTTATAAACCTCCAGCCTCTCCGGAAATTCTCCTTCTTCATTGCTGACAATGGCGCCCACATATTGATCGGAATAGAAAACGCTTCTGATCTCCTCTTCCACCTCCACCTGCTTTAAAAGCGCGGGTGACAGCGCGTTCTTCGTGGAAAAGAAGGAAATACTGTTGTCCGCAAATGCACAGGAATACGTGTCGTCCAGGAAATGAACCCGCGCCACAAGGGACGACTCATAAATATCATGGAAACCGCCCACAAACCGCTCTGGAATGCTCTTGCCAATCTCATCAAAATTATAGAACGCCACCTTGCCGTTTAACGCCCCATTCTTCAAGTAAGCGTATGCCCCTATCAGCTGGGTTCCGTCCGGCGACAGGTCGATATCCACCGGATAACCAATCTCCCCGTTCAAAAGCGCCTTAATCTTCAAATCGAGGACCGTTCCATCCTGTTTGTAAAAATAGATATAATTGGCTGTGGAATCTTCCAGAACCGCTGCCACGACTCCGTGGGCCGACACCGTGACTTTAATGATTGGTAAAACCGTATTGGCAATCCCCGTATTCCCCGCCTTGTCAAATATGTAGATGCTGTTGCCCTGCTGGTCCGCCACCACGGCATAATCACCGCACACATTTGCAATGGGAGATTTCATCTCAAAGCTCTGTACCCATACCTCCTTCCCCTGATTATCAATGGCGGAAGCGCCGTCCCGGCTATATTTCAGAACGTTACTCCCATAACTTAAGCAGCCTGCAAAACTTCCTTCTTTTAACTCTTTTTCCCATACTATCTCGTAATCCGTAAACTGATAATACCGGTAGTACTGGAAAAATCCAAATAATGCTGCTGCCAGTACCGCGGCAACGATTAAAAAAATCCGGAGTTTCTTCAGCCTCACCCGCTTCCGGGCTTTCCGTACAATTTCCTCGCTGTCCTCCTCTTCGGGAGGCGGCGCAGGAGAAGGCACAATCTGCCGTCTCAGCTGTCTCTTTTTCATTTCTCTGTACATAGG
>CAUEKH010000070.1 GCA_959018155.1 uncultured Hungatella sp. | reverse complement strand
ATCCGCGAAATGCTTTCGCCGGTGGATGAAGTTTTTGTCTGCGAGATGGGCGCCCGGTATGTGAATGATATTAAGACAATCTGCGATATTGTCCATCCGAAATACGGAATTATCACATCCATTGGCCCGCAGCATTTAGAGACGTTCGGGAGCATGGATCAAATCATTAAGACGAAATTTGAACTGTACGACAGCATCCCGGCTTCCGGCCAGATGTTCTTAAACTATGATAACGAATATATCAAGAACCATGTGGGAGATAAGAATGAGGTCGGTTTCGGTCAGGATTCCGACGCGAAATTCCGCCTGGAAAATGTGAAAATGTCTTCCAAAGGCAGCAGCTTTACCGTCTGTATTGATAATCAGGAGAGAATCGAATTTGTCACCGATTTGATTGGAGAACATAACATACTCGACATTGTGGCCGCCATTTCAGCCGCGTATACGCTTGGCGTGACAGGGCCGGAACTGGTGAAGCGGGTGAAAAGGTTAAAACCGGTTCAGCACCGGCTGCAGCTTCTTCCGGGCCGCGGACGCATTTCCATTATCGACGACGCCTACAATTCCAATCCCAACGGATTTAAGAGCGCCGTGGATACGCTGGCGTATTTTGACGAGGTGAAGGTCATTGTGACTCCGGGAATGATTGAACTGGGGGAAAAGGAATATGAACTGAACTATGAGGCGGGCCGCCATGCGTCTGAGGTCTGCGATTATATCGTGCTGGTGGGAAAGAAGCAGACGAAGCCGCTGTATGACGGCGTGTGCAGCAATCCGGCGTTCGACCAGAGCCATTTGCACGTCGTGGAAACGCTCGATGAGGTGTGGAAGCTGGTTGGCGGGCTGACCGGGGAAAATATGGTGGTGCTTCTTGAAAATGATCTGCCGGATAACTATTAAGACGGTGATGCAACGTAAATTATAGAGACAGGAGGGAGCGCTCATTGGAGCGCGAACAATTATGAAGATTAAAGTAGGAGTGTTTTTTGGCGGTAACAGTGTGGAACATGAGATTTCTATTATATCGGCGACCCAGGCCATGGCTGCCATTGACAGGAATGTCTACGATGTGGTGCCGGTGTATATTACGCGGGATAACGAATTTTACTGCGGCGAGAATATCGGAAAGGTGGAAAGCTACAGCAATATCAGCCAGCTTTTGAAGGAGAGCCAGCGGGTGGTTCCGGTAAAGGGCGCCAGCCAGATGGAACTTTACAAGTACCCATTTGGAATGTTTTCCAAGAAGCCGTATGAACAGATTGATATTGCGTTTCCGATTGTCCACGGCACCAACGTGGAGGACGGGGCCCTTCAGGGATTTCTTCAGTATTTTAACGTTCCGGTGGTGGGCTGTGACGTGCTTGCATCCGCGGTCGGCATGGATAAGTATGTGATGAAAATGATTCTGGCCGACTCCGGGATCCCGGTTCTTAGCGGAATGCGCGTCAGCCATCTGGAATTTGAGGATGATTCTGAGAAGGTGATTGCAGCGATTGAGAAGAAATTCGAATATCCTGTTATCATCAAGCCGATCAACCTGGGATCCAGCGTGGGAATTAAGATTGGGAAGGACAGAGAGGGACTTTTGGAGGCGGTTAAGTATGCCTTTGAGTTCGCCAGGGATATCCTGGTAGAGCCTGCCATCACCAATCTGCGGGAAATCAACTGTTCCGTATTGGGCGATATGGAGGAGGCGGTTGCTTCTGAGTGCGAGGAACCGTTTAACTCCGATGAAATCTTAAGCTACAAGGATAAATACTTATCCTCCGGCGCCAGCAAGGGGATGGCCAGCGTGAAGAGAAAGCTTCCGGCGGATATCAGCGACGATGTGAAGGAGACGATTCAGACACTGGCTGTGAAAACCTTCAAAGCGCTGCGGTGCAATGGCGTAGTCCGGATTGATTTTATGATCGACTGCGACACGGATCAGGTGTATGTCAATGAGGTCAACACGATCCCGGGTTCCCTGGCCTTCTATCTCTGGAGAGCCAGCGGCATTTCCTATACAGAACTGCTGACCCGGATGATTCAGCTTGCATTTAAGAGAGCGAGAGAGCAGAAAGAGATTTCGTTTGAGTACGATACCAATATTTTGGAGGGATTTTCTTTCGGAGGAAGCAAGGGTGACAAATTATCAGGAAGTAAATTTTAAGAAGATTCCGACTGCCCCGGATCCTGAGGAAAGGGAATGGAAGGTGGAATTTCTTGAGGAGGCGCTGGTGGATCCGTGCTGGGGGTCCGGCGGCGCGCCGGGGAACGGAAATGGCAGCGCGGGCAGCGTCGGTGCGCCGGAGGGAGGAAGCGGCCACGAAACCGCTGCCGGAAACCACATGATCATCTGCGAGAGCGCTTACTACGCCCAGGGAATTAAAGGCGCGGTCGACCGCTGCCTGGTGAGGGAGAGTGTCGCAAAGAAGCTGTCTGAAGCGGTAAAGCTGCTGCCGGATGGTTACGGTTTTAAACTCTATGACACCTGGCGCCCCTATGAGGTGCAGTACAGCCTTTATTACAATTACTTTGGCGAGCTGGCAGATACCGGGAAGTACGAAGACTACACGGTCAGGCAGCTGCGGGAACTGACGAAAACGTTCGTGTCACTTCCAAAGAAGGGCGGGGAAATCTCTTTCGTCCATTCCACAGGCGGTGCGGTGGATTTAACCATTGTGGATGAGAAGGGCCGGGAACTCGATATGGGAAGCGGGTTTGACGAATTTTCCGAAAAGTCCAATACCGATTATTATGAAGTCCATGATGGAAATGAGACGGTGAGGGCCAATCGGAGGCTGCTCTACCATGTGATGACAGAATGCGGATTCACGAGCCTGCCGAGCGAGTGGTGGCATTTCGACTACGGAGATAAGTTCTGGGCTTTCTATACGGGGGAAGCTGTTTTATACCGGTCACTGTATGAGATTCCGGAAGAGTTCAGAGGAAAACTGAAGATTCACAGTTAAGCCGAAAGAGCAGAAAAACAAAAGAATGTGACAGCGGCCCGGGCGCGGACCGCCGCCTGAGGGGGAAAACAAATGAAAGAGCAAAGTGAAATCCGGCAGAAGGCGCATGAACTGGTGAAGAAGGTCAAAAATCAGAATTTTATGTGGCTTTATCTTGCCACCATATTCGTCTGGGTCATCCTGTTTCTGATTAAGCTGTTTCTCTGGGGGATGGATATTCAGGGCCTTGTCAGCAGTGTGCTGGACAATATGCTGGGACTGCTGCCGCCAATGTTCATATTTGATTTCGTCTATGAGAAGCTGACGAGAGAGGCTTCTTCGATGGAAACCTCCGAAAAGATTGCGGAGACGCTGATGGGGGATCCGGAGACGCTGGCCCTTTTTTCAGAGGAGCAGCGCAGGACATTTATTAATTCCGCCATCTCCTCCATTGTAAAAGATGAGACGGCCGATGGGATGGTCCGGCAGTGCCTGAACGCATATCTGACCTCAAAGCCGCACTATAAAATCCGGCCGCAGTTCCGATATGACATCCGGTTATTTAAAAATATCCCGCAGAATGAAGTGTTTGATGATAAGGATTATTTTTATGTGGAGGAAATGCTCACCTACCGTGTCAAATATCTGGACAGAGAGATCAAAGAGTATTTTCCGTCAGAGTTCTGGGTGGGATTCTTTGCAAAGAGCGATAAGCTTGACACTGCCTTAAGGGAAAATATGGAGACGGACAACCGGAACTATTTATTCCGGGAAAGCCTGAATATCAAAGACAGCGATTTAGAGCAGCTGAAGAAGCTGCCTGCCGATAAGCAGCAGGAGGTCTTTAAAAACATTTTCAAGCTGAAAGTCAGAACTGATGAAAAGTATGCGAAAATAGAGGAAATCCGGATAGAAAACGGGGCGGAAAACAGTGCCGGAGAGAACCGGACAGAAAATTACGGGATATTCGTGAAAATGAAATCGGAGCACGATATCGAAAAGGAGATCCATTCCGTCCAGATCTATTTCCACATGCCTCAGAAATGGAATTCAGAGGTTGTGGTTACAATCAGCGACCCGACGTACTCCCCGGAGATTATGGTAAGCTACGAGGAGGACAACATGGATGTGGAGATGTATTCCTTCTTCAGCGAGAGCCGGGAATCCGCGGTTGAGAACGCGGTGGACTCTGACAACGGTATCTATAATATTGCGGTTGTGGACCGGTGGATTTATCCCATGAGCGGGATGGTATTCACGGTCAAAGAGGAGGAAGTGCCGGAGGCTCTCTGATTATCCGGTCGATGACAAAGAAAATAAGCACTTTGGTGCGGCTGACATACTGCCGGGAGAAATGGGAAACCTCATTTTTCCCGGCACTCTCTGCTTATGGAAATTCTGTCAAATTCATGAAGATAGTAGATTGTACCACGTTTTTTATGGTATACTATGAAAATGCGGTATCCCGTGCGTGGAATTTTTCCGGAACCCTTAAGGGGAAAGCCGGGAACATCGAAAAGAAAAGGAAAGACAGTTATGAAACCACATACATTTGCGATCTGCGCCTATCACGATTCCCCGTGGCTGGAGGCGTGTATCCGGTCGCTGAAGGGCCAGAGTGTGCCGACGGACATCATTCTCTGCACCTCCACGCCCAGCGCCTATATAAGCGGCCTGGCGGAGAAATATGGCATTCCCGTCTATGAGCGGGACGGGGAAAGCGGGATTGAGGAAGACTGGAATTTTGCCTACCACACGGCTGACGCCAGACTTGTGACGATTGCCCACCAGGATGACATGTACCATAAGGATTACGTGAAGCTGCTTTTGAAGGCGTGGTCCCGGTATCCGGATATGTCCCTCTTTACCGGCGGTTACGTGGTGGTGAAGGAGGATAAACTGGCCGGATTCGAGAAGGTGGAGTTTATCAAACGGTTTCTGCGCCTACCACTGCGGTTAAAGCCGCTCTGCCATAAGAGTTTTATCAAGCGCAGCGCCTTGCGGTTCGGCAATTCCATCTGCTGTCCCGCGTGCACCTACAATAAGGAGATGCTGGGAGAGCCGCTGTTTGATTCGCCTTATCGGTTTGCCCTGGACTGGGACACGCTCTGGAAGCTGGCGGGCAGATCCGGACGGTTTATCTGTGTCGAGAAGCCGGTGATGTACTACCGCGTTCATGAAGAAGCCACTACGAAGGCGTGTATCCTGGATAACAGCAGGGCGCGGGAAGAGGCGGAAATGTTTGCGAAGATGTGGCCGAAGCCGGTGGTAAAGCTTCTGATGCGTTATTACCGGAAGGCTTATGAAGAGTATGAATAGGAACATAAAAATACATTGGAGGATGAATGGATGAAAGTTGTACTGTTGGCCGGCGGGTTCGGCACGAGGATCAGTGAGGAGAGCCATTTGAAACCAAAACCCATGATTGAGATTGGGGGGAAACCGATCCTGTGGCATATTATGAAGTATTATTCTGAGTTCGGTTTCCATGATTTCGTGATTTGCCTTGGATATAAGCAGTATGTGGTGAAGGAATTTTTCGCGGATTATTTCCTGCACACCTCGGATGTGACCTTTGATCTGGCGAATAATAAGATGGAGGTCCACAACAACTACTCAGAGCCGTGGAAGGTAACGCTGGTCGATACCGGGCTTAACACCATGACCGGCGGCCGCGTGAAGCGGATTCAGCCCTATATCGGAGATGAGCCATTTATGCTGACGTACGGCGACGGCGTCTGCAATGTGGATTTAAACGCGCTCCTGGATTTCCATAAGAGCCATGGAAAGACAGCGACCATCACAACGGTCAATATCGCCCAGCTGAAAGGCGTTCTCGATATTGACGACGACAACGTGGTTCGATCCTTCCGGGAGAAGGACGAGTTGGATGCCAGCCTGATTAACGGCGGATTTATGGTTTTAAATCCGGGGATCTTTGATTATCTGACGGATGACACGACGGTATTTGAGAAAGAGCCCATGGAGAGACTGGCGGCGGAAGGCCAGCTGATGAGTTTCCATCACAGCGGATTCTGGCAGTGCATGGACACCCAGAGGGAGATGAAGAAGCTGGAAGCGCTGTGGCAGAGCGGCAGTGCGCCATGGAAAATCTGGGATAATTAAAAGACGGAAGATGGAGTGAAAATATGCAAAACTGGACCAGTGAGATGTGGAAGGAATTCTGCGAATTTTATAAAGGGAAAAAGGTTCTGGTGACGGGCCATACCGGTTTTAAAGGATCCTGGCTGTGCCGGATTCTTACGAAGGCAGGCGCCAAAGTGACCGGATATTCCCTGAATCCACCGACAGATCCCAGCCTCTTTTTCGTGGCAGGGCTGGAAGAGACGATGGAATCGGTGATTGGAGATATCCGGGATCTGGAACATTTAAAGCGTGTGTTTGAGGAGGTGCAGCCGGAACTGGTATTTCATCTGGCGGCGCAGCCGATTGTCAGGGATTCTTATAAGGAACCCGTCTATACGTATGAAACGAATGTGATGGGAACGGTGCACATGCTGGAGTGCATCCGGTTAAATCCGTGTGTAAAATCATTTTTAAATATCACCACAGACAAGGTGTATGAGAACCGGGAGTGGGAGTACGGATACCGGGAGTGCGACCCGTTAGACGGCTACGACCCGTACTCCAACAGCAAATCGTGTTCCGAACTGGTGACACACAGCTACGCGAAATCATTTTTTGCGGACGGGAGAACGGCCATCTCCACCTCCAGGGCAGGCAATGTCATCGGCGGCGGGGACTTTGCAAATGACCGGATTATCCCCGACTGCATCCGGGCCGTTTCCGCGGGAAAGGAAATTGTGGTGAGAAATCCCCACTCCATCCGCCCGTATCAGCATGTGCTGGAACCACTGGCCGTCTACATGGCGATTGTCATGAGGCAGTATGAAGACAGAAAATTCCAGGGATACTACAATGTAGGCCCGGATGACAAGGACTGCGTGACGACCGGGACGCTGACGGACCTTTTTGTGAACGCCTGGGGAGACGGCGCGTCCTGGCTGGATCAGTATGACGGCGGCCCCCACGAGGCCAGCTTCTTAAAGCTGGACTGTTCCAGGATCAAGCGGACCTTCGGCTGGAGTCCCCGCTACGATGTGAAACAGGCGGTGGAGAAGACGGTGGAGTGGACCCGCGCCTATTTAGACGGCGAAGACATGCTGGAGGTTATGGACAGACAGATCGGGGAATTCTTTGGAGAAGAATGACAGAAAACAGCAAGAGAGGAAATGGATACCATGTTTGAAAATAAAACAGAAAATGAGGCCAGAGAAGAGATTTTAAAGCTGGTCGGAGAGTACTGTGATACATTTCATAATAAGAAAAAGCCGTTTGAGGCCGGGGACAGGATCCCTTATGCATCCCGCGTATACGACCGGGAAGAGATGGTAAATTTAGTGGACAGTTCCTTAGAGTTCTGGCTGACATCCGGCCGCTATACGGATAAGTTTGAGAAGGAACTTTCTGAATATCTGGGAGTGAGATACTGTTCTCTCGTAAACTCCGGATCCTCGGCGAATCTGACCGCCTTTATGGCGCTGACATCTCCGCTTCTCGGTGAGAGAAGGGTAAAGCGGGGCGACGAGGTGATTACCGTGGCCGCCGGTTTCCCGACTACCGTGACGCCGATGATTCAGTACGGCGCTGTGCCGGTCTTTGTGGATGTGACAATTCCGCAGTATAACATTGATGTGTCCATGCTGGAGGAGGCGTATACGGAGAAGACGAAGGCCGTGATGATTGCCCATACCCTGGGAAATCCCTTTGATTTAGCCGCGGTGAAGGCATTCTGCGACCGCCATGAACTGTGGCTGGTGGAAGATAACTGCGATGCGCTGGGAACGAAATATACCATCGACGGCAAGGAAAAATTTACCGGAACCATCGGGGACATCGGAACGTCCAGCTTCTATCCGCCTCACCACATGACGATGGGAGAGGGCGGCGCTGTGTATACGGACAATCCCCTTCTCAACAAGATTATCCGTTCCTTCCGCGACTGGGGACGCGACTGTGTCTGTCCTTCCGGACACGACAATCTGTGCGGCCACCGGTTCGACAGACAGTACGGAGAGCTGCCGCTGGGATACGACCATAAATACGTCTATTCCCATTTCGGATATAATTTAAAGGCGACGGATTTGCAGGCGTCCATCGGCTGTGCCCAGCTTAAGAAGTTCCCGTCCTTTGTGGAGCGTCGCCGCCACAATTTCGACAGGCTGAGAGCCGGTCTTGTCGATGTGGAGGAACAGCTGATTCTGCCGGAGCCGTGTCCCAACTCCAGACCGAGCTGGTTCGGATTCCTGATCACATGCCGTGAGGGCGTGGACAGGAATGCCGTGGTACAGTATGTGGAGTCGAAGGGCGTTCAGACCAGGATGCTCTTTGCCGGAAATCTGACGAAGCATCCGTGCTTCGATGAGATGCGCGCCACGAAAGAGGGATACCGCGTTGTCGGCAGCCTGGAAAATACAGACCGGATTATGGCGGATACCTTCTGGGTTGGCGTCTACCCGGGCATGACGGATGAGATGATTGATTATATGGCGAAAACCATCAAAGAGGCTGTGAGCCGTTCTTAAGCCGGACAGAGGGCATGAAAAGGGCGGCCGGAGCAAAAAAGGGGAGAGATAAGATGGAGCAGTACGACTTAACGAGAGTCCATCAGGCGAACCTGGAGATTTTAAAGGAAATCGACCGGATTTGCCGGAAATATAAAATAAAATATTTGTTAGACTCAGGGACGCTTCTCGGCGCGGTGCGCCACCGTGGATTTATTCCGTGGGACGACGATGCCGATGTGGCATTTACACGGCCCAACTACGAGGCGTTCATGAAAGTGGTGAAACGGGAACTGCCGGAGGGCATGACTTTAGTGGAACCGAAGGATCTGCGCGGCGGAAAGGCATTTTACGATTTTACGGCCAGAATTGTCTATGATAAGAGCCGGACTCACGAGGACACGGAGGAGATGCAGTACTATGAGGGGAAATTAAACCACCTCTATGTCGATATGTTTACCATTGATGAACTGCCGGAAAATAAAGCCGCCTCCACGATGACCCTGCTTCTCCATACCATCATTTACGGTCTTGCCATGGGACACCGTTACCATCTTGATTTTAAGAAATATAAGCTGACTGATAAACTCTGTGTCGGCCTCCTGGCTGCCATCGGGAAAATAATTCCCATGAAGGTACTTAGAAAGCTTCAGCACATGGCTGCGGTGAAGGATCGGAAGGGAAAGAGCCGTCTCCGCTACTACAGCAATTACCAGCCGGATTACTTATATGTGACCTTAAAAAAAGAGTGGTGCGAGGAAACCGTAGATCTGCCATTTGAGGATACGAGGCTGATGTGTCCCAAGGGCTGGCATGAGGTGCTGACCTGGATTTACGGCGAATATATGACGCTGCCTCCTAAGGATCAGCAAGTGCCGTCCCATTCAAGCATG
>CAUEKH010000069.1 GCA_959018155.1 uncultured Hungatella sp. | reverse complement strand
TAGTGGTGATACGCCCCCGCGCCACGGAAAATATGCGGAAATACCACATTCTTCTCTGCCATCTTTTCCATCTGACGCCGCACCGTAAGCTCCGGGCCCCCTTCCGGTATCTCAAGCCGTCTGCCAAGCTTCACGCTGTCCGGCACACAGGAAAACAACTCCCCGTAATCCCTGTAACCACATTCCTCCAGCATCTCTCTCTGCTGGTCTTCGGTATTCGGTAAATAAGACCCCATACTTTCCTCTCCTTCTGTCCGTTCTCTGCCTGTTTAACCCCGAAGCCTTACGCCTCGACAAACGCTTCATACTCCCCGGCTGTCATCAATTCCTCCTGTCCCTCGATGTCCGACACCCGAATCATCCAGGCCCCGTACGGATCCGAATTGATCAGTTCCGGATGGTCTAACAGTTCCTCATTGATCTCTGCGACAACACCGCTGACCGGCGAATAGACATCAGACACTGCCTTCACGGACTCCACATCACCGAACGGTTCCCCGGCTGTCACTTCATCGTCCGCCTCCGGGAGATTCACAAACACCAGATCCCCCATCTGATCCTGGGCGTAGTCGGTCATCCCGATTCTCGCCGTGCCATCCTCTGAAAACTCCACCCATTCATGCGACTTCGCATACTTTAAATTCTCCGGATATGTCATAATTTTAACCCTCCATTTATTTTTACTTTATTGAAGACGGTGACCTGTGCGCGGAGCGTGCAGGTTATCGTTTTACTCTCTTATAAAATGGCAGCGCCACAATCTCCGCCGCTACCTTCCGTCCCCTGACATCGACCTCCACAGCTGTCCCGACAGCCGAGTATTCCTTCTTCACCAGCGCCATGGCCACCGGATATCCCAGATACGGCGCGTGGGTGCCCGACGTGGTTCTGCCGATTTCCACCCCGTCTGCGCGCACCGTCTCATCCTCCCGGATGATCCCGCGGCCCGTAACCTTTAAACCGACGCGCGTGATCTTCGGTTCCCCTTTTTCCTCCAGCGCCGCCTTTCCGATAAAATCGTCCTTCTTCATCTTGACCGCAAAGGCAAGCCCCGTCTCAAGCGGTGTGATGGAATCATCCATCTCATGGCCGTAGAGCGGCATGGCGGCTTCGAGACGCAGGGTATCTCTGGCCCCCAATCCGCAGGGGATGAGCCCTTCCTCTTTTCCCGCCTCCATAAGCGCCTCAAAAAGCTGAGGGGCCTCTTCCGCTTTCATATAGAGTTCATAGCCCGCTTCTCCCGTATAACCGGTTCTGGAGATGAGACACTCGATCCCTGCCACCATTCCTTTTGGCACACAGCTGTAATACTTCACCGGCAGATTCTCCTTCGCCGTCAGCTTAAGAAGAATCTCCTCCGCCTTCGGTCCCTGGATCGCCAGCTGCCCCACCTCCCGGGAAATATCCGTAAAGACGGCGCCGGACAGCTGGTGTTCCTTCATCCAGGCAAAATCCTTCTCCTTATTGGCCGCATTGACCACAATAAAATAATGGTTCTCCCGTATGCGGCAGACAATCAGATCATCGACCACACCGCCGTTTTCATTGCACATCGGGCTGTATCGGGCCTGGCCGTCGTACATTCCGGAAAAATCGTTGGTCATCAGATGATTCAGATTCTCAAGCGCCTTCTCCCCCTCGCAGAGAATCTCTCCCATATGGGACACGTCAAACAGCCCGCACGCCGTCCTCACCGCCATATGTTCCGCAATCACTCCCGTCGGATACTGAACCGGCAGCAGGAATCCGGCAAACGCCACCATCTTCCCGCCGTACTTTACATGTGTATCATATAAAGTCGTCTTACATTCCATGCTTCCCCTTCCTCCAATCCATATTGTTAAATTTTGAACGCAAAAAAGGCATATAACGAAAACCGTTATATGCCCCGTCTTTTTACCTGAAAGATTACCTCCGGCCCGGCTCAGTCACTGATAGCGGTAACCTCACGGTCCGCCTTCTCTTACCGTCCGTAAACGGTACTGATGCGTTCCGTGCCTGAGTTACCGGCAACAGCCAAACAGCCGGCAGCCGAAAGACTGCCTCGTCGGTGGTGTCCATCACCTTTCCGGAGTTTCGTCCAGATCCGGTCCTTTTGCCTGAGAGTTTTTCTCACCTTCGGCTCTGCCAAGAAGCAGTCTCTCCCGAATCCTTCATCCGAATATTCAGTTGCATTCCTGATCTGCAGACTTTTTGTATACCGCGCCATCAGCCAAAAACCGATGGTATGTATCACGTGTTTTATTATACCATAATCTGCCACAGGCCGCAACCGATTTCCAGAGAGAAATCCCGCCTACAGTTCTACAGAGAATTCATCCCCGCCTTCTCCGTCTGCCACGTAGAACGCCTTCTTCTCATCGAGATTAATATATACTTCAAGAGTCGCTGCCTCTTTTCCTGTCTTAGCGGTGTAATCCTTTTTGCAGGACTCCTTAATGTCGTATGCTTTATATTCCATGCCGGCTGCCTGAATATAGACTGTACATACCGTCTCTTTCTTCTCCGCTTCCTTCTTAACTTCCTTCACTTCCTGGCTCTTAACGATTGTTTCAGCAACTGCTTTTTCTGATGCCGCAACGGTATTTTTTCTTAATTTTGCCATGACTTTTGCCTCCTGTTTTTTACTTCACCTTATCTTAGCATCAGAAATCGTGTTTTTCAATCATAAAAAGGCCGGAACTTTCAGCAGATTCACGGCTATTTTCTCCATATTGATAATAAATTTCTTTTATTTATTGAGAATTATGGACGGGTCTCCGTCTATTTTACCATAAAAAATGGTGCCTCCCTCAGCCTGTGTGCTTCTCACTCCGGCAGCGAATCACGAAGGCAGAGCACGCCAAATCCCAGCATGGGGTTCGGCCACTCCTCATATCCCGGCAGCTTCTTCGCCCCGCGGATTAAGTAAGCCTTGATTTTTTCCCCATAGAGAAATGGATCCCGACCGTCCACAATCCCCCACTGCATCATAAGGGCCGCGCTTCCGGTCACCACCGGCGTGGCAAAGGAGGTTCCCGTCGCCGGTTCATAGCCGCCCCCCGCCTTCGCTGTTATAATCCCCACCCCGGGCGCAGCCAAATCCGGTTTTACCTGATTCGTCCTTCTCGTGTATCCCCTTCCGGAGAAATCGGCATACGACTGGTAATTGTCATCATAGGCGCCCACAGAAATCACCTTGGCCGCTGTGGATGGAATCGTAAGCGTCGTATCGGGGGAAGGCCGCAGAAAACGGGTAGAACGGTTCAGCGTTCCACCGGAGGGGATCCATAAGTCATAGCGGCCTTCTACGATCACCTGGGGGGTCAGCCGAAAAATCCACAGCCCTTCCCCCACATAATTTCTCAGCGGAATAAAGTCAAAATAGATTTCCTGAGCCACACTGAACGGCCCCGGTTTTCCGTAATAGACGAGAATTCTCAGATCCTCAAAATTGATGGTCTGCGGGCCAAGTCTGCTGCTTAAAGGTCCAATCACCTCCCCCGAGGGCGTGACCAGCCGTATTTCGAAGCTGTCCGCATACGATTTCCAGAGCTGGACACTGAATCCCGTCTGGTACGGTCCAATGGATAGTTCGATATCCCGGGAATCCCTCTCTGTCAGAACCCCGTAGCTGTGGCCCTCCCCCAGCCCCTCGTTGCCGGTTCCGACCACAAATACCGATTTTCCGTAGTTCGAGATATCATTTAAGTACATTTCGAGAAGGCTCGTTCCGTCGTGGGAGCCGTAGTTATTGCCAAAGCTTAAATTGACAGCCACCGGCATCTGCCGTTCTACCGCCTCCCTCACCACGAAATCAACGGCCCTCATCAGCTCTGTCGTCCTCGGAAATCCGTCGCGTTCCGGCACGCCAAGCTTTACCACAAGCAAATCACTCTCGTAGGCGATACCGCGGTAACTCCCTCCCGCCGCCAGACTCTCCCGCCCATTTCCCGCCGCGATCCCGGCAACCGCGGTGCCGTGGCCGCTGAGATCGACGGAAGGCACCAGACGCCTCGCTTCCGCGCGGCTTCCCGTGTCAAGCGCTTCATTAATTTCTGCTTCTGTAAAGACGCGGTCTAACGTCTGATCCCACAGCTTCACAATCCTGGTGCTTCCATTTTCATTTCTGAAATCCGCATGGTAGTAATCAATTCCGGAATCGATCACCGCGGTAAGGACGCCTCTCCCGGTAAGCCTTAAACCGGTCTGCTGCACCGGATTAATGCAGGAGGCTGCCTTCGCCTGGTTGATGGCAAAGTACAGCCTCTTTGGTTTTTCTATATACTCGATCTGTGGAAGTCTGCTCAATTCATCGATCCGCGACTCCGGCACCGTCAAAATGGCATACTCATTGAGCATCTCATCCGCCGTGACCCCAAGGTCTGACAAACCGCCCAGGTCCCCGGAATACTTAACGATCAGTTCCCAGGTCCTCTCCTGCGGGTTATATCCCACATTTAAATTCTGCGACTTTTCCCGTTCCTCCGGTGTCGCCTCTAAAGCCAGGTTCAATAAGTTCTCCAGCTTCTGGTTCTGCATGGTCCGCTCTTTTCACTCTTTTTGCAGTCTTACTGCTATCATACGCAGCCCTGCTGTCCCTTATTCCGCAGCTCCACGGACCTTCATTCCGCTCCCTGTTCCGCCTCCCTGACCTCGGCGCCGTGATAGAAGAATTCCAGAATCTCCTCATACGTCTTCCCGTCCCTGGCCATGGCCTGGGCCCCGTTCTGGCTCATACCGACCCCGTGGCCATATCCGCCTCCGTAGATGTGGAAAGTCGTAATATTATTGTCATCCACCCCTTCATTCTCAATGGCGATGTAGGCGCTCGGAAGGGACTCGATATCCTTCATGACGCTGCCGTCATTCTTCGTGATGGTCATATAGCGGTTTCCCAGCTTTGCCCGCACCTGGCCTTCCCCGCTGATGGTCATAACGCCGTCAGAGCCCTCCAGACGGATTTTCTTCACAATGCCGCCGACGCCCCGCTCCGTCACCGTAATATTTAAAATCGTCCCCACCGCGGTAATCTCCTCCTCCAGCTGGCGGTTGGTCACCGTCGTCTCCCAGCGGTACATGGGGAATGAGGAATCGTACGACGGATACTCCTTATCTTTAATAAACGCTTCAAAATCAGCGTTTGTCGAGAGATTCAGCACCGTTCTGTCCGCATCCAAAAGACAGCCGTCGAGATAAGGATAATCCGACGGGTTGCTGCCCCACACACTCCCATCCGTGGTGTGGCCGCAGGAAGTGGAAAAATAGAACGCCTCGATAGGCCTATCCTGATAAAACAGCAGTTTGCCGTACGTCTCCCACACTGCCTGTTCCGTCTTCTCAGACGTCTTTAAGTTATTGTAGACCTGAAAGCGCGTGCTGTCATCCACGTGAGCACCATACTGG
Organism: uncultured Hungatella sp.; assembly: GCA_959018155.1. Classification (GTDB taxonomy): domain Bacteria; phylum Bacillota; class Clostridia; order Lachnospirales; family Lachnospiraceae; genus Hungatella. Next base: position 4,146 of record CAUEKH010000069.1, on the reverse strand, counting down.
CTGTAGGCATTACTCTGAATCTGCCGGTACGCGTACGTCCTGGCGCAGACGGCCTGCGCCTTCAGCGCCTCCATCTCATAGCTGTCCGGCATCTCGCTGGGGACCACGTGGGCTAAATACTCTTCCAGATACAGTTCATTGATCAGCACCAGCCCCTCCGACTCTTTCCTGATTTCGATACAGCCCTCATAGGAAGGCGTACCGAGAGAACGCCGGATGGAATTAACCATGACCGTATCCCCCTTCTCGACGGGGGACGCTACAATCCGCCCCTCCTTCAGACGTTCATCGGAAGTGTCGATAATCACCTCCGCCTTAGGCGGTATCTCCACCTTCTCCTCGCCATAAGAAAGCACCAGTCCGCTGTCCGCGGACAGGGTTACAGAAGGATGGAACATGGACTGGAAATTCGTATTCATCAGCAGCACCCGGATGCTTTTCGCATCAAATTCCCGCATCGTCAGGGCCGCGCACAGTTTTCCGTGAGCCACGACGAACTCCTGGATATCGTATCCCACCAGAATATCCGAGATATCCTGCTCGACAAACTGACCATAAAGCTTATAAACCTTAAAATCCTTATCCAGCCTGATTCCGCCGTAGCCCTCGATCTCGATTTCATTTTCCTTAACGGCAAGAACCTTTCCGGTAATCCGTTTCTTTTTTAAGGTTACCTTCTGGAGTTTCCCGCTCTTTAAAGACAGATCGGCAATATTATCCGTAAATTCCTCCGGCTGCCCCAAAGACGGCTCCATGGGAAATGTCCTCTCAATCCCGCCCAGATGAACCATGAAGGTATCTTCTTCCCCTCTCGTCAGCCAGACATTCTTATACGTAACGTTCTCGCTCACAACGTCCTTGACAGCGATCAGTTCGCTGCCGCGCATCAGCACCTGAATCTCCCTGTCTATGTATACATCGAGAGCAAGCCCCTCGAACCGGAGTTTTCCCTCACTCGTATAAGCAGTCCAGGCCGGTGCGGTCCGCACATTCATCGGCGTGCCGTAAACGATCAGTTCCCGCTCTTCAATCTTCTCTTCCCCGTCCAGTTCCTTTCGCAGGCTGTCGTAGATAAGCCACCACTCATCCGCCGGAAATGGCTTCGTCCGCTTCTTTCTTCCCACATGGGCGCTTTTTCCCGCCCCGGGTACGAAAGCCTCGGCCAGCATCTCCGCCTCCTGATACGTTAAATAGCCGGAGGCCGTCTCCGCGGTCGCCGGAATGGTATCTACGGAAAGATAGCCTTCCCGGTAGAGATAGTTCATATACTTCACATACCAGCCGTTCTCCTCTTTCGCCGGAAAATATTCCTGCCCTTCCTTCTTTAACAGTTCCTCGCACGTCTCCCTGTCTGTCAGAAGAAGGGCGGCCGACTTATAAGCCGCCGCTCTCGAAATCCCTGTCGGCTTCGGTTCGCCTATCAGAATAATAATGATCAGAATCAGCACAAGAAGCGGCATCCCGACGGCAAAACCGATAAACTTCTTTTTACTCATTGACGCACTCCTCTTATCTGATATACGTTTTTTTGTCTTCGTCAATGTGATTTAACTCCATGTAATCTGTTGTATTGATTGATAAACTCTTCTTTTTCAGCGCACGGTTTACCAGGCCGGAAATCGTGCTGTAAGCCACCGCAAAAGTCGGCACTGCAATGATCATGCCCACGAAGCCGAAAAGCCCTCCGAAAAGCAGGATGGAGAACAGTACCCAGAAGCTTGGAAGCCCGGTGGACTGTCCCAGGATCTTCGGTCCTAAGATATTGCCGTCAAACTGCTGCAACGCAAAAATGATAAGCAGAAAGACGAGACATTTGACCGGATTGGCAAGCAGGATTAAAAACGCGCTCGGGATCGCCCCGATAAATGGCCCGAAAAACGGGATCACATTCGTCACGCCGATAATCACGCTGACTAACAGCGCGTAAGGCATCTTCGTAATAAGCAGGAAGATAAAGCAGAGGATCCCGATTATCAGAGAATCCAGAAGCTTTCCCGTAATAAAACCGCCGAATATACGGTGGATAAACCGCAGTTCCTCAATAGTTAAATTGGCGGCGCGAAGCGGCAGAATTCCGTAGACAATCTTCTTTCCCTGCCCCGCCAGAGTCTCCTTGATATTCAGTAAATAAACCATGACGATCACGCCGATCAGAATGTTCTTAAGCACCATCACCACGCTGAACAGACCGCTGGAAAGGCCGCTGATTAACGTTGACACATTGGGGATAACGGTAGAAACATTCGGCACGAGATAGGAAGTCAGCCAGTTCTCCAGCTGATTCGTCAGTTCGTCGTACAGAGGGATAATCTTCTGTTCCAGTTCCGGGTTGTCTTCCAGAATTTTCTGAAGCCAGAGGGCAAAATTGTTGATGTTCTCCCCCAGCGTTTCCTGAAGTCCCATAATACTGGAATAGACCTGCGGGATAATCATCCGGAATAACCCCGCCACAATCACAACGAGGACAATCAGGCTTACGATGGTTCCCCCGGCCTTGGACAAGCCGCGGATGGTCTTTTTGTTCTTTATTTTGGTATTTAAATAGTTTTCCAGAAATCTCCGGCTCCTGTTGTAGACAGGAAGCATCAGATATGCCAGGACCGCGCCGTAAATAATCGGCATCAGAATCCCGATTATGGCGCCGATTGCCCCCTTCACCATCTGAAACCTGGAAAGGAAAAAGGCAAAAGCAATACTTAAGGCAATCACCGACAGCGCCGTCACGCCCCAGCATATATAGTTCTTAAATTTTGTCTCTTTCATATCGTTCTCCTATGTATCGTATACAGATTTGACCTTAATCATAGTATACCATACCATACTTTTGCAAAAAGTTAAAGCAGCGATTTCTCGCTGCTTTTTTCTTTTGTAACCCCAAAATGCCGGTTCTTACTGTTTGACGCCTAGCTATGCTAGGTGGGCAACCTCACTTAAGCATCTGCCTTCCACTCAGAAAGGAGGCCTGACATCCGCTTAAAAATATTGGAATCCCTTGTGTCTAATGTAGGTTCAAAGAAGGTAAGAGTGTCGAGCATTCCAGGAATTACAACTAACCTGTATTTCATGGTATTAGTATACAACACTTCCCGTAATTTTTCAAGTTCCTTTTCCTGCTTCTGCTGCCTTGATTTTCCTTGTATAAAATTCAGTATCAATTTTCGGACAGTGTTCCGGCCGGAACTTTCTGTCCCGCCACGGGACGCCATTCAGGCTTTCAGGCGCTCATATGCCTGCTTCCAAAAAGCATTCTCCCATGCTCAATATATGGATCCAGCTGCTTCAGCAGTTCGTCACACGATTCGCTGTGGATAATTAAATCAATCTCCTGAAGGCTTCTCATAGAAAGTACGGACAGCAGAGACTTCCCGTTCACTGCATAATTTCCGCAGACCAGCTCAATTCTGTCTTTACAGCCGGCCGTGATTTTCACAAATTCCAGAATAGAATCAATCCCCCAGAACCCGATTTTCATCTTTATCATCTCTCGTATTCCTCCTGAAACTTTCGTCACGCCATTAAAAGGCCGCTCTCTAAATCGTGAAGCTGATAAACTGTATATTCCCTGTCAAAGATATAGCCAAGCTTTTCCGCCAGCCCTACCGACTGGAGGCTGATGGCATCCCAGCTGGGATAAATTCCCTGTTCCAGACAGGCAAGGATAAACCGCGCGCTGCAGGCCAGCGCCAGGCCTTTCCTCCGATATTCTCTTTTCGTCTCAACCTGGACTTCCAGCATCCCGTGGCTGAATCCGTACGCGGAACAGCCTGACACGATCTGGCGTCCATGGAGGGCCGCAAATCCCAGCCCATCCCTCTCAAAATCTTCCGGCGACTCGAAGTTAGAACAGAAATCCCTGCTCCACTCTTCCTTCATGGCCTGCCGGTAAAGCCGTTTGTCGATCTGACGGATGTGGATTCCCTCCGGAAGTGTGGCCGCAAACTTTTCCAGCTTCTCTTCCGAAAAATGGTTCCTGTCACGGCGCATGGCATAACGCGATAAAACCCGGTACTCTCCCGGAAATGATTCCTCCAGCCACTCAGCCCACCTCTCGTCTGAAGGCGTAATATAATCATGGCTGCATTCCCTGCAAAGCTGTGATCTCAGTTCCATGGCCTGCCCTCCCTTTGGGCAGATACCAAACAGATA
>CAUEKH010000068.1 GCA_959018155.1 uncultured Hungatella sp. | reverse complement strand
TTAAGTAATTGGTATCTCCCCATGTAATAACATCCTCCCCGCCCCCGTTACTGCCTGGGTTTTGTTCTGGCGCAATGGCATAAGTACCGTGGAGGAAAAGTCCAATGGATTCTTCCGGAGTTTTCACCGGACACTCTTTTGGGGCCGCCAGCAGAAGCCGTTTTGCCATACCGGTATAGTAGTCCGCATCTTCCTTCTCCATATATTTGCTCATCTCCAGCATACCACAGACCGCGGCAACTGCAGCTGAAGAGTCTCTCGATTCGTCGCTTCCATCGTCGAAGTCGAAATCCCAGTACGGAATCAAATCACTGGGCAGATGGGTCAGGAAGTAATCGGTTACTTTCTTAAATGTCTCAATATATTCCGGATTCTTCACATAACGGTATGCCATGGCGCTTCCGTAGATTCCCCAGGCCTGTCCCCGGGACCAGGCGGATCCATCCCGGTGTCCCTGATGGGTTACACCTTTTACCGGTTCACCTGTCTCCGGATTGAAGAAATACGTATGGTACGTTGAATGATCCGGTCTGATTACATAGTTCATAGCTGTTTTGATATGAGCCTCTGCCTTCTTTGCATACGACTCGTCACCTGTCACCTCGGTTGCCCAGAACAGGAGAGGCATATTCAAAAGGCAGTCGATAATCAGGCGGTAATTGTCAGGAGCCCCCAGCTGTCCCCACGCCTGGAAGAACTGTCCCTTTTCCTGGAATCTCCCCATTAAGTTGTCCGCAGCCAGCAGTGCTGCCTTTTTTGCGGTCTCATTTCCCGTCAGTTTGTAAGCGGCAACACAGGATGGGGTATATAAAAATCCCATGTCATGGTGATCCACATCAATCCGCTCTTCAATTCTGTTTAAAAAGCTGTCCACCTGGACTTCTCCGGCTTTCTTAAATGCCTCTTTTCCAGTTGCTTCATACGACAGCCAGATTTCCCCGGTCCAGAATCCTGTGGTCCATTCAACATTTGTACTCTTCGGATAAAAGTTGTCAATACTGTTGGAATCCGGGAAATTTTCTGTAAACTCCTTTAAATTATGTTCTACCAGTCCTACCGCAGTATCCAGGTACTTCTTTACGTCCTCTTCACTGATTTCCGGATAGGTTAAGAGCTGTTCTACTGTTCTCATTCCTGATACCTCCTCTTATTCAAATGGATAACAAGTCTATTATACAGGAATCATTTGCCAGATGCAACAGGTTCATTTCCTGCCATCGCCTTAAGCGTCTCCCCCGCCAGCCGATACACGGTCCAGTCCTCCATAGCCTCCGCGCCCAGTGACAGGTAGAAATCAATGCTGGGCTTATTCCAGTCGAGGCACCACCATTCCATCCGGCCGCACCCCCGCGCCACAGCAATTTTTGCAAGTTCTTTTAAGATTGCCTTCCCATATCCCCGGCCGCGGTATTCCGGCTGCACATACAGATCTTCAAGGTAAAGCCCCGCCCTGCCCAGAAATGTGGAAAAATTATGGAAAAACAACGCAAACCCGATTTCCTTTCCATCTGCAACCGCAAATAATACCTCTGCCTTTTCTTTTTCAAACAGCCACTCTTCCAGAAGAGGTACCGTTGCCACCACCTGATCCTCCATTTTTTCATATGCCGCCAAATCGCGGATGAATTGCAGAATTAATGGGGCGTCCTTTCTTTCTGCGTAGCGGAATGTCAGGGGATTATTGGTTACGTTTTTTGTGTTTTTTATGCTTGTTATGTTTTTTATGTTTTTCGTATTTATCGTTTTTTCCTTATCTTCCACATCTCCTCTGCATTCTGTATTTTTATTATTTTCCTTATATTCGTTGCCTTCTGAATTCTCCGTATCTTTCATTTTTTCTATATCTTCTATATCTTCTATTTCTTCTATACCTCCTTTAGTTCTCATATATTCGTCACTCTCTACATTTCCTTCATTTTTCGTATTTAGATTGCCTTTCGTACTCTCCCTGTAAAAAGTCGCATCATCCATCGTCCTTCTCCTGTTCCCTTTTTTTCTATATCTCTATTTTCTATACTTTTATTTCCTATACTTTTATTTCCTATATCCTTATTTCTATATTTCTTGTCCTATCTATTTCTCACATATTTCCCGCACAAGATTCCCCATTTTCCCTCTCCATACTATATTCTTCCTAAATAAAAAACTCATGAAATTACAGACCTGACCAGGTTGCTTTCGCCAATACCTTAAGCGAAATTCCGTGTCAGCCGCCAGGGTCGGGGCCGGGGCGCTTCCCACCGATTCCGCGATTTATTTCGGCTGTCGGCAGTTCTTAGGCCGGAGGAAAGCAAAATGGCGGGGGACCATCTGACTCACAAAGTCTGATGGTCAGGGAGTCTGAATCGGGAATTTCTTCAGAAATTCCCGATGAATGCTCCCGGTACCCGTCATTTTGCTTTCCTCCGGCCTTAGAGCTGCCCCAGCCGAAATTATGAGCGGAAACGGTGGGAAGCGTCCCGGCCCCGGCCCTGGCGGCTGACACGGAATTTCCCATAACCTCATGAGGAACCAACCAAAATCATCTCTGTCATTTCACCCTCTCCCACTAACCGCCATCTTCCTGTACTCCCCGGGACTCATTTTCAACATCCGTTTAAACACCGTATGAAAAAATTTCGCATCTTCATACCCGACAGCCCGGGCAACCTCTGATACCCGCAAATCGCTTCCGGCCAGAAGTTCACATCCTTTTTCCACGCGCACTTTCTGAAGGTATTCCAGAACCGTCATCTCCGTCTCCTGTCGGAACCTTCTGCTGATATAGGTAAGGCTGTAATGGTATTCCTGACAAAAATGTTTCAGCACTGCCCGGTCCCGGTAATTCCCGTCCAGATACCGGATTGCCTCCAGCACCGCGGTACTCTGGGGCTGCCTCTTCTGGCTGTCCCTCCTGCTCTCATGGACAATCTTTCTCATAGTCAGAATCAGGATCTCTGTCAGCCTGCACCGGAAAATCTCCGTGTATCCAACCCTTTTTTCCTTATACTCCTCCTGCATCCCTGTAATCAGCCGCAAGATACTGCCGTCCTCGTCGTGGAAAATACGGTTAGCCGGCTTCTGGCCATAATACCATTTATAATAGCGGATCAGGCAGACCCGGAGGAGTTCGTCAAAGGATCGGCAGTCTGCCAGGGTATCGTCAATGATTTCCGGAAGGAACAGGCAGTTAATCAGGGTAAAATCTTTGCACTCCTTATAACTGTGACGGCTTCCGTAATCAATGATAAAATAATCTCCGGCCTTCACTTTCCCGGTCACATCGTTGATGGTGTGGACCGCGCTTCCCCCGGTGATATAGGCCAGTTCGAAAAAGTCATGGTCGTGCATTTTCACGTCCTCCTGCATGAATGGCATGACCGCTATTTTATCGGCAGCCCCGGTTACCACACCCTTTAATTCTACAGTATATGTATCCATCATATCAGGTTAAAATCACCCCCATTTTTAGTCTATAACAGGTCTTTTTATTTATGATATGATCTGGTAACCTAGAAGTCAAGAGGCATCTGTCAAAGGAAAAGTATCTATCAAAGGAGAAACATCTATACTAGGAGGTATCATAATGAACTGGGAAGCAAAATGGATGAAACCGGCCACAGATTTCGGGGATGCAGCCCCGGTATTTACCACAGATTTTTCACTGAAAGGCGCTGTCGCAAAGGCTACACTCTTTCTCACAGCCATGGGGGTCTATGAGGCAGAAATCAACGACCGCAGAGTCGGCCGTTTCGTCCTGGCTCCGGGCTGGACTGCCTATTATAAAAGGTTACAGTATCAGGAGTACGATGTGACAGAACTGGTAGGCACAGAAAACCATCTGGCCGTCACGGTTGGAAAAGGCTGGTATCACAGCCCCCTGCCGGGTTTCTCCATATCGGAATACCAGAACGGCCTGGCCTCCAGACCGCTGGGGCTTCTGGCTCAGCTGGAAATAACGTATGAGGATGGCCACACGGAAATCATCGCCTCCGACGAAACATGGAAGGTTTCAGAAAGCGCGGTCCGCTTTTCTGAAATTTACGACGGCGAAACTTACGATGCCACCTTCCGGTCCGAATACCTGGAAAACGCGGAGATTTTCGACGGTCCTTCCGATACCCTGATTCCTCAGGAAGGCGAAGAGATACGGGAACAGGAGAGAATCGCGGCGGCGCGCATTTTCACCACGCCAGAGGGCGAGGTGGTCGTTGACTTCGGGCAGGAGGTGACCGGCTATGTGGAAATCCGGGTAAATGCAAAAGCAGGCGATGAACTCCGCCTCTCCCACGCCGAGGTCCTGGACAAAGAAGGGAATTTCTATACGGAAAATTACCGAAGCGCAAAGGCAGCGTACCGCTATATCTGCTGCGACGGCCCTCAGTGTTACCATCCGAAGCTGACCTTTTTCGGGTTCCGTTACATCAGAATTGACGCATTTCCGGGCGGTATCTGTGCGGCAAAACCGGAAAACTTTACAGCCGTTGTTCTCCACTCTGATATGAAGAGAACCGGATATTTAAGCTGCTCCAATCCGCTGCTCAACCGCCTTTTTGACAATATCATCTGGGGGCAGAAGGGCAATTTCCTCGATGTGCCGACCGACTGCCCGCAGAGAGACGAGCGCCTGGGGTGGACCGGGGATGCGCAGGTATTTGTCCGCGCTGCCTGCCTGAATTATGATGTGGAGAAATTCTTTGCCAAATGGCTGGCGGATTTGGCGGCGGATCAGGGGGAGGATGGCTACGTCGGCCACGTAATTCCCGATTTGCTGCAGAAAAAGCCGGCTAGCGCGGCATGGGCTGACGCTGCAGCCATCTGTCCATGGACGGTCTATCTGGCTTACGGCAGCCCAAAGATTCTTTCTTCCCAGTTTGAATCTATGAAAAAATGGGTTGGTTACATCACATCTCACACAAATGACGAGTATTTATGGACCGGCGGCACGCATTATGGCGACTGGCTTGGACTCGACGCGCCGTCCGGAAGCTACAAGGGCTCTACAAGAGAAGATTTTATTGCGTCGGCATTTTACGCTTACTCCACTTCCCTTGTCATTAAGGCCGGAAAAGTGCTGGGAGAAAATGTCGAAGAGTATGAAAAGTTATACGATAAGATTGTCGCCGCTTTCCGCAGGGCCTACCCGGTCTATACGACGCAGACGGAATGTGTGCTGGCGGCTCATTTCCACCTTGCTAAGGACTGTCAGGCAGCGGCGGACCAGCTTGCAAAAATGGTCACCGACTGCGGGACAAAGCTTCAGACCGGTTTCGTTGGCACACCTTATCTCCTTCACGTGCTCAGCGATTACGGCCATGCCGATCTGGCCTACTCTCTGCTGCTGCGGGAACAGTATCCTTCCTGGCTGTACCCCGTGACGAAAGGCGCCACCACGATCTGGGAACACTGGGATGGCATCATGGAAAATGGGGATTTCTGGAGTAAGGATATGAACTCCTACAACCACTACGCTTATGGCGCTGTGGCTGACTGGGTATACGCCGTGGCGGCCGGAATCACTTCTCAGGAGGAGCATCCTGGTTATGAGAAGGTCAGAATTGCCCCGATCCCGGATAGGCGTCTCGACTGGCTGCGCGCCTCCCTCGATACGAGACACGGCAGAATTATTTCCGAATGGAAGAAACAGGAGCATATGTGGCGCTACGAAATCACGACTCCGGTGGAAGCCGAGATCGTAATTGACGGAAAATCTGTAACTGTGGAGGCGGGAAGTTATTATTTTTACAGCGAAATAAAATAACGCTCTGTTGAAATATAAAAGTCTGCCTTCTTATTAATAAGGGCCTGGAAACCGTATGATCGAACGAGATACGGTTCCAGGCCCTTCGGCTATACCGGTTTTATAAAAAATCAGCAATTTTCTATTATCTCATTTTTTTAAGTGAATTTTATTTTTGTGTAGTCTAATTTTCAAAAATCAATAATTATGACATGATTCTACATGATTTTCGTTTAATTTTTCTAAAGTTACGCTCAAAAACACCTGAAATTTTTTTTGCAGATATCAGGGGAAATACTCGATTCTTTCCCGGTTTTATAGTATACTAAATACGCGAATGCGCGGTTTTCTTCTGAACAGTTCCTGTACAGAAGGAGGATTGAAATAAATAATACACTAAGGAGGACATTTTCATGTCGCAGAGAACAGATATCCACAAAGTATTAATCATCGGTTCCGGTCCTATCATCATAGGTCAGGCGTGTGAGTTTGACTATTCCGGAACCCAGGCCTGCAAAGCACTCCGAAAACTGGGTTACGAGATCGTGCTGGTCAACTCCAACCCCGCCACAATCATGACAGACCCGGAGACAGCGGATGTCACTTACATCGAACCGCTGAATGTAGAACGCTTAGAGCAGATCATTGCCAAAGAGCGTCCGGATGCTTTACTCCCCAACCTTGGCGGCCAGTCGGGATTGAATTTATGCTCAGAACTTAACAAGGCAGGTGTTCTGGACAAATACAATGTCAAGGTGATCGGTGTGCAGGTAGACGCCATCGAGCGCGGCGAGGACCGGATTGAATTCAAGAAGGCCATGAATGAGCTCGGAATCGAGATGGCGCGCAGCGAGGTGGCCTACAGCGTGGATGAGGCATTGAAAATTGCTGACCAGCTGGGCTATCCTGTCGTTCTTCGTCCGGCTTACACCATGGGCGGCGCCGGCGGCGGCCTCGTCTATAACAGAGAAGAATTAAAGACAGTCTGCGCCAGAGGATTGCAGGCCAGTCTCGTAGGCCAGGTTCTCGTTGAGGAATCCATTCTCGGCTGGGAAGAGCTGGAACTGGAGATCGTCCGCGACTGCGAAGGCAACATGATTACCGTCTGCTTCATTGAAAATATTGACCCGTTAGGCGTCCACACCGGCGACTCCTTCTGTTCCGCTCCGATGCTCACCATCTCTGAGGAATGCCAGAAGCGCCTCCAGGAACAGGCCTACCGGATTGTGGAATCTGTTCAGGTTATCGGCGGCACCAACGTACAGTTTGCCCATGACCCGGTTTCCGACAGAATTATCGTAATCGAGATCAACCCGCGTACCTCCCGTTCCTCCGCACTGGCTTCCAAAGCCACCGGTTTCCCGATCGCCCTCGTCTCCGCCATGCTGGCAACAGGACTGACCTTAAAGGATATCCCCTGCGGAAAATACGGAACGCTGGACAAATACGTACCGGACGGCGACTATGTAGTGATCAAATTTGCCCGCTGGGCATTTGAGAAATTTAAAGGCGTGGAGGACAAGCTGGGAACTCAGATGCGCGCAGTTGGCGAGGTTATGAGTATCGGCAAGACTTACAAAGAAGCATTCCAGAAGGCCATCCGCAGCCTGGAGACAGGCCGCTACGGTCTGGGCCATGCGAAGAATTTCGACACTCTGACGAAGGAACAGCTGCTTCATATGCTGATTACCCCCTCCAGCGAACGCCATTTTATTATGTATGAGGCGCTGCGCAAAGGTGCTACGGTAGAAGAGATTCACGAAATCACCAAGGTAAAAGCCTGGTTTATTGAACAGATGAAGGAACTGGTTGAAGAAGAGGAGGCGCTCATTTCCTGTAAGGGCGGGCTTCCATCTGACGAACTGCTTATTGCTGCAAAGAAGGATGGGTTCTCTGATAAGTATTTAAGCCAGATTCTGGAAATCCCGGAGGATACGGTCAGAAACCACCGCATCAGCTTAGGCGTGGAGGAAGCCTGGGAAGGAATCCATGTAAGCGGAACCGAGGACAGCGCTTACTACTATTCCACCTACAACGCCACTGACAAGAATCCGGTTCGCACGGAGAAACCGAAGATCATGATTCTCGGCGGCGGCCCTAACAGAATCGGCCAGGGTATTGAATTTGACTACTGCTGCGTCCACGCTTCTCTTGCGCTTAAGAAGCTGGGCTTTGAGACTATTATTGTAAACTGTAATCCGGAGACTGTTTCCACCGATTACGATACCTCCGACAAGCTGTATTTTGAACCGCTGACTCTCGAGGATGTGTTAAGTATCTATAAGAAAGAGCAGCCGGCAGGCGTAATTGCTCAGTTTGGCGGTCAGACACCGTTAAACCTTGCCGCTGAGTTAGAGAAGAACGGCGTGAAGATTCTCGGAACGTCTCCATCCGTCATTGACTTGGCAGAGGACCGTGACTTATTCCGCGCCATGATGGAGAAGCTGGAAATCCCGATGCCGGAGTCCGGAATGGCTGTCAATGTGGAAGAAGCGCTCGCTATCGCTACAAGAATCGGCTATCCGGTTATGGTTCGTCCTTCCTACGTTTTAGGCGGCCGTGGAATGGAAGTCGTCTACGATGATGAGAGTTTGACAGAGTATATGAAGGCGGCTGTCGGTGTAACCCCCGACCGTCCGATTCTGATTGACCGTTTCTTAAATCACGCAACGGAATGTGAGGCTGACGCCATCAGTGACGGCACCCACGCATTTGTTCCGGCGGTTATGGAACACATTGAGCTGGCCGGCGTCCACTCCGGTGACTCCGCCTGCATCATTCCTTCCGTACAGATTTCTCCGGAAAATGTGGCGACCATCAAGGAATACACCCGCAAGATTGCGGAGGAAATGCATGTTGTCGGTCTGATGAATATGCAGTACGCCATTGAAAACGGAAAAGTTTATGTGCTGGAAGCCAATCCACGTGCCTCCCGTACGGTCCCGCTGGTATCCAAGGTCTGCAACATCCGCATGGTGCCGCTGGCTACCGATATCATTACCTCTGAACTGACAGGACGTCCATCACCGGTACCGGAATTAAAGGAACAGGTGATTCCGAATTACGGCGTTAAAGAAGCAGTCTTCCCGTTCAATATGTTCCAGGAGGTAGACCCGATTCTCGGGCCGGAAATGCGTTCCACCGGCGAGGTGCTGGGACTCTCCCACTCCTACGGCGAGGCGTTCTACAAGGCTCAGGAAGCCACTCAGACGAAGCTGCCGCTGTCCGGCACCGTACTCATTTCCGTAAACCGGAAGGACAAGGCTGAGGTAGTCGATGTGGCAAGAAGCTTCCATGAGGACGGATTCGACATTGTGGCCACAGGCAACACCTACGAACTGATCCACCAGGCAGGCATCCCGGCCACGCGCGTCAACAAGCTGTATGAAGGCCGCCCGAATGTTCTGGATATGATTACAAATGGAAAAATCCAGCTGATTGTCAACTCTCCAGTTGGCAAGGACAGCGTTCACGACGACAGCTATTTGAGAAAAGCAGCTATCAAGGGAAAGATTCCATATATGACGACGATCGCGGCCGCCAAGGCTACGGCAAGCGGAATCCATTATGTGAAGGAGCATGGACAGGGAGACGTACATTCTCTGCAGGCGCTGCATAGTGAGATTCATGATAAGGAATCATAAGATAAAAAGAAAAGGGCAGCCGCACAATCACATCGAATTACGTGATTGTACGGCTGCCTTTCTTATTGAAGACGGTGACCTGTGCGCGGAGCGTGCAGGTTATCGTTTCTGTCAGCCTGATATCTATTTGTATTTCAGATAATATTTTGCCTCTTATCCATTTCTTATTTTATTGATAATCATAGTTTATTATCCAGCTTACATCGTCAATCCCGCATTCCGTAAATCCTGGCATATTTTCTGTAATAATCTGCACCTGATCGACCAGGGCAAATGTATTCTCATATACTTGCTTCAGTTCCTCATCGCCTT
>CAUEKH010000067.1 GCA_959018155.1 uncultured Hungatella sp. | reverse complement strand
TACGTTGCCGCTCTTCAGGCAGAGCGCGGCGGCGTCCGCCGTCACATTGGGGCGCGCCTCATAGATAATGCCGACGACGCCTAAGGGAACGCGCTTCTGGCCGATTGTCAGCCCGTTGGGACGAACCTTCATGGAAATCACTTCCCCGATGGGATCATCTAAGGCGGCCACGCTTCGCAGGCCGTCGGCCATGGCCTCGATTCTGCCCGGAGTCAGTTCCAGCCTGTCAATCATACCGGCGCTCATCCCGTTCATCGTTGCCCGGATCACGTCGTCCTGATTGGCGGTGAGGATCTCCTCCTCCCCCTTAAGCAGCGCTTCTGCCGCAGAAAGAAGTCCCTCATTCTTTCTGAGTGAACCTAAAATTCCCACAGCCGCCGCGGTTTCTTTTGCCCTTTTTCCTGTCTCATTCAGTGTCATGCCGCATTTTCCTCCTTCTGTTATGGAGTGATTACCAGATCCATACTCCTGTCGTGGGACTCTGCCGGTACGGTATCGAATATCTGAAACGGATAGGCGATCCCAATCTTTTCGTGTTCCGGTTCTTCTTCAAAAAACCGGTCGTAATAACCGCCGCCGTAGCCAATCCGTCTGCCCTCTTTATCAAAGGCGATTCCCGGCACAATGACCGGGGCGTGTAAATCGCGGATTCTTAAGCAGTCTTCCTTCGGCTCCATAATCCCCATCACGCCCGGCTCTAAGTCCCTCCTGCTCTGCAGCGCATAAAAGTCCAGCCTCTTACCCGTGACCTTCGGCACAGCCACGTATTTTCCCATCTCCAGAAGGTACTGAATCAGCATCTCAGTTCCGGCCTCGTGGTGAAAGGAGACGTAGCAGTAGACGCAGGAGGCGAGACGGACCGACTTGAGCGCCAGAACCTTCTTTAAAATCGCGTCATTCCATGCCGCCTCCTGTTCCGGGGCCATGGACTTTCTGCAGAGTTTTACTTTATTTCTGATCTCACTTTTCTGTATTTCCATACTTCTTCCCCAAATCCGTGACAGAACCGTCCGCCTCCTGAATCGAAATATTATTTAGATTTCCTCTTAAGCTGGAACGGATGGCCTCGATATATTCTTTGCGCAGCTGCGCCTGCTCTGCCTTCTCTTCCTCAGTCAGACCGACTGACTGGGATTTGTGATACAGGGTGTTAATTCTGTCAATCTTCTCCTGGTTCACGGTGCCGCCTCCTTAATATTCGTTATTTATGTAGTGCATCAAGTCAAAATCGAGATTGGGGTGCGCGAGAAAGAGCGTTCCCTTGTTCTCCCCTGCCACAATCTCTGAGATAACCTCCACATGGTCTCCATTGGCGATTACCATGTCAGAGCCGCTGTCCGTGGCAATCCGGGCCGCTGCCAGCTTGGCCGCCATGCCGCCGGTGCCCACATCGCTGCCTGAGGTTGGCTTTCCCATCTCCATCAGCTTCGGGGTAATCTCCTCCACAACGCGGATGAACTTCGCATTCGGATTGCGTCTCGGATCGTCAGAATAGAGGCCGTCGATATCAGATAGAAGAATCAGTAAATCCGCGCCGATTAACGCGGCTACGATCGCCGAAAGTCTGTCATTATCTCCGAAATTGTCGACTAAGGGGATCTCTGACGTGGAGACCGTATCATTTTCATTGACAATCGGAATCGTCCCCAGTTTTAACAGTTCCTCAAAGGTATTCTGAGCGTTATACCGCGTACTGTCATTGACCATGGTATTCTTTGTCATCAGGATCTGTGCCGCTGTCTGATTATATTCCGCAAACAGCTTCTGATATACCATCATCAGCCTGGCCTGGCCCACCGCTGCAAATGCCTGCTTTTCGGAGATGGTGACCGGTTTCGTGCGGCGGCCCAGAGCCTGGCGTCCTGCCGCAATGGCGCCGGAGGAGACCAGCACCACCTCTTTCCCCTCTCCCTTTAAATCGCTGATAACGCGGACCAGCTTTTCTATCTTCATCAGGTTCAAATCCCCTGTGCACGCATGAGTGAGGGAGGAGGAACCTATCTTAATCACTATCCTCTGTTTCTCTTTCAGTCTTTTTCGCACTTCTCTGTCCATGGATGCCTCCGATGTCATTTTTTTATGACTCATATCTTACAACATTTTTTGTGATTCGTCAATTTAAAGGCTGTGTTCCGGGGCGTACCGCGAAATAACGGCTTCCGCGACGCGGATGCCATCCATGGCCGCGGATGTGATTCCACCCGCGTAACCGGCCCCCTCGCCGCAGGGGTATAAGCCCTTCACCCTGCTTTCCAGCCCTTCGCCCCTCGGGATCCTGATCGGAGAGGAGGTCCGGCTCTCCACGCCCGCCAGTATGGCGTCCGGTCTGGAAAATCCTCTGATTTTCCCTTCAAATGCCTCAATTCCTTCAATCAGCGATTCTGATAAGTAGGCCGGCAGGATTCTTTTCAGATTTCCGAACTGATACGCACCTTCGAAGGCAGGCGTCACTTCCCCAAAACCTGTGCTGTCCGTACCCTCCTTAAAATCCCCGTAAAGCTGTACCGGTATCTTCCCTCTGCCGCATAAATACGCCGCCTCCTCAAGCCTTCTCTGGTACGTGATTCCGGCAAGGGGCGTCTTATCCTCCGCCGGGAAATCCTCAGGCGTCACGGTAACGATCAGCGCGCTGTTACCATTTACCCCATCCCTGGCATGGTAGCTCATGCCGTTCACGGCCAGACGGCCCGGTTCTGACGAGGCGTTGACCACATAGCCGCCGGGACACATGCAGAAGGAGTAGACTCCGCGCCCGCTGGCGCACTGGTGAGTCACCTTGTAGTCGGCAGCCCCCAGTCTTCCAGTATCTGTAAGGCCGTACTGGGACAGATTAAGGCTCTCCTGGGGATGCTGAATCCTGATTCCCACGGCAAACGCCTTCTTCTCCATAGGAATCTTCCGCTCCAACATTCTCTCAAAAGTGTCCCTGGCGCTGTGTCCGACTGCCAGAACGGTAATACCCGCCCGTATTTCTTCGCTCCCATTGACCGTCAGGCCGGTAAGTCTGCCGTCCTGCACAGAGAAATCAGTCACACAGCTGTTAAACCTAAATTCGCCTCCGAGACGGATGATCTCTTCCCGCATATTCCGGACGATGCCCGCCAGCACATCCGTGCCGATATGCGGTTTATTTTTATAGAGAATGGAGGAATCCGCCCCGAACTCCACGAATGTCTCCAGCACCTTGCGGTTGCGCATCAGCGGGTCCTTCACCAGGGTATTTAACTTCCCATCGGAGAAGGTGCCGGCGCCGCCTTCCCCAAACTGCACGTTGGAATCCGGCCTTAATATTCCGTCTCTCCAGAATTCGCGGACCGTCTTCGTTCTCTCTTCCACCGTCTCGCCCCTCTCCAGCACGAGAGGCGCATACCCCTCGCGGGCCAGCATAAGCGCGCCAAAGAGACCGGCCGGGCCGCTTCCCACAACGACAGGCCGCCCTTCTAACTTCTCCGTCCCATGAGGCGGGAGACGGTACTCGCTCTTAACCGCGGCAGAGACGTTCGGACCTTTCGCCCTGTTAAGGACGGCGCTCTCCTTTGCGACTTTCACATCGACGGTGTAAATCAGCAGGATCCCGCTGCCCTTTTTCCGCGCGTCCACAGACTGTTTTACGATATGGAGGGACTGTATCTTTTCTTCCCCGATTTTCAGCGTCTTAGCCGCCTTTTTCTTTAACTCTTCTTCGGTATGCCCCAGGGGCATCTTCAACTGACTGATTCTTATCATCTTTGACCTCTTCCCGCATTCATCCCGGCTGATATTCCCGAGGACCAGGCCCACTGCAGATTATAGCCTCCGCAGATTCCATCCACATCAAGGATTTCCCCGGCAAAGTAAATGCCTTTTGAGAGCCTGGACTCCATGGTTTCCGGATCCACCTCCGCCGTATCGACCCCGCCGCAGCAAACCTGAGCCTGTTCAAATGGATTCGTCTCCACAACAGTGACCGACAGCCCTTTTAAGACGTCTGACAGCCTCATCAGCTGCTTCTTCGTGATTGCCCCGGCACTGCCTCCACGGCCGATGCCGGCCGCCTTTAAAAGGACGGCAGACAGCTTCTTATTCATAACGCCGACTAAGAACTCCTCAGCCGGCAAATATCCCAGTCGGTCCACCCGCCGGATTAAAAACTGTTCCAGCGCTTCCTTTTCCATTCCGGGCAGTAAATCCAGCTTTGCGCTCACTGTTCTCTTCTCATCAATGGCGCGGGCCGCAAAACGACTGACAGAAAAAACAGGGATCCCGGAAATCCCGTAATCGGTGAACTGAATCTCCCCCCGATCCGACGCGGCAAAACGCCCGTCAACAGAGAGAGACACTTCTCCCTCCGCTCTCACTCCGGCCGCCGCCTTCAGCCAGTTCTCCTTGCAGCGAAGCTGTACCAGGGCAGGCAGCGGCTTTCTGATGTGGTGGCCAAGCCTTTTGGCCAGACGGTAGCCGCTGCCGTCGGAACCGGTTTTCGGCGCTGCCTTGGAACCGGCTGATAGGATCACTGCATCCGCCTTCTCCGTTCCCAGGGACGTCTTCACCGTAAGATCTTTTCCTATCTCCAGGCAGTCGCAGCCGCACTTTAAAGTTACGTTCAAATGTTCCATCTCGAACCGCAGCGCGTCGAGAACCGAAGACGCCTGGCCCGAATTCGGGTAGACGTAGCCGTTTCTGTCCGTCACCATCAGCCCCATGCTTTCAAAAAATGCCAGAGTCTCCCGCACCGGATACTTTTCAATGACCTTCCAGGCAAATTCCCGGTCTCCGTGGTACGCCTCCGGCACCATATGGTAATTGGTCAGATTACATTTTCCATTTCCCGTTGAGAGAAGCTTCTTCCCGGGCCGTTCTCCGTGCTCCAGCAC
This sequence comes from uncultured Hungatella sp., assembly GCA_959018155.1. Lineage (GTDB taxonomy): Bacteria > Bacillota > Clostridia > Lachnospirales > Lachnospiraceae > Hungatella. The sequence continues at coordinate 4,843 of CAUEKH010000067.1, read as the reverse complement.
CACCACCTCTGCGCCACACCGCGCCGCCGTGACAGCCGCCGCCATACCGGCCGCTCCCGCTCCAACAATAATCACTCGTCTTCCCATAAAGACCTCCCAAGCTGTTATCAGACCTATTGTATCTACTTTGAGGGGGGAATGCAAGTTTTTTTTATGTATGGAACAGCGCCGGCTGCCCCGCTTCGATACAGAATGGCCTGTATCAGCTGGTATACGATTCCAGATAATTTAATACCTCAACCATGGAGGAGAACCAGATCCCCTCCATCAGCTTTCCCCGCTCTTCCTCCGGAAAATCCATCACAGGCATGTGTGTATAGAAGCAGATGGTCGTCTTATCCTGGTACAGGACGAGAAGATAGCCATCCTCTGATACGAGATAATACGTTTCCTTTGCCTTCGGCTTTTCAGCCGCCGGCTCCACGTGTTCCTGATTGATCACGATCTGGTCCTCGGTGACTGTCTCCGTCTCCATGGTAGCCCCCGGCAGAGCCTCCTCCAGCCTTACGCTGTCCTTTGTAATTGCGAAACCAATCCCGAGGCAGACAGCGGATGTCACCACAAATAAAAGAAAGCAGAACATATACTTCTTCATGGATGATCCCTCCTTCGAAGTATAGTATCTGCTTTCTTTTTAAATTTTAATCATAAAAGATGGAATTTCCGGGCAAGTACCGTAAGCCTCGTGCCTCCCGGCATACTCTTAAGTTCCGTTTCATCGACGCAGCGCAGCTTTAACAGCAGAACGCCGTAAACCATCACAGCCGCCACGATGGCGCAGATTACGCTGACCGCATTGCTCTTCACCGCCATAAATACCAGCTGGTACACGCCGTAGGCCGCGGCCCCCATCACCCCGGACGCAATCGTCGGAAGGATGAAGGTCTTCATCATCTCCTGCCTGTAGTTTAAATACTTTCTGATGGAAATGCCATTCAGCACACACATAAAGAAGGCAAATAAAATATTGGAGTATACGACGCTGTAGATTCCCATCCGAAAGGCGAACAGCATGACACAGAGCACAATGATATGCAGCACCAGAGAAATCACAGCGTTCTTTAAGGGCGTCTGCATATGGTTGATTCCCTGCAGCACCGCGTTCGTCACCGTAGAGAGGGAGAAGAAGACGACTGCCAGGGATCCGTACATCATCATGCGGATTAAAGCCGTATTGTCGTAGCGGGTAAATAAAAGATTACAGACCGGCCCTGCCAGTACCGTAAGACCGACTGTGGCCGGTATGGCAATCACCATGGAAAAACGGATTACCATGGAAACCTTACTGATAATCTGTCCCCTGCTTCTCCCTTCCACCGCTCTGGAAAGCGCAGGAATCAGGGAAGAAGCCAGCGAGTTGGCAATTGCCACAGGAATATTAAACAACAGATGGTATCTGTTTGAATAGATACCCCACGCGGACGCGATTTCCGGGGAGGTCAGGCCAAAGACGGCCATACCCTTCCCGAATATTCCGTTGTCAATCACAGTAGAAATATTGTAGGCCACGCTGCTCATGACGATCGGAAGGATTGTCATAAGCAGGACCTGTGAGATCTCTCCATACGTATCCCGCCGCCTGGATCTGTCGCGCCTTATCTGCTTTGCCATCACCGGGCGGTAAGCCATCATTAAAAGCAGCAGAAAAATCAGGGCCGCCACAGCGCCGGCGCCCGTTCCGATGGTACCTCCCGCCGCGCCAAATCCGTAGGAATAGCTCTCAGCCCCGTGAACCAGGTTCGATTTCAGCCCCGCCTCAAAAAGCTTTTTTGGCGCGACAAAGCTGATAATGGCATTGAAAATCTGTTCAAATGTCTGTGACAGCGCCGTCGGCACCATGGTCCCCAGCCCCTGAAAATACCCGCGGAAGACGCCGAGATAGGCAATCACCCAGATAGTGGGCGCCAGGGTCTTTAAGGCGTACCTCGTATACGGCATATTTAAAAATTTCGTCGCAAAGAAGTCGGCTCCAAACCACAAAACAGCGGCTCCCAGCGCCCCCACCACCGTTCCGTAGAACAAAGCGGCCTTTAAGATCCGGGCGGAGTTTCTGTACTCCCTCCGGGCCATCTTTGCGGCCACCATCTTCGAAACAGCCGTCGGCAGGCTGTAGGAGGATACAATCAGGAGGATGGAATAGACGGAGAATGCCGAACCATAGTACCCGTTTCCTTCATCCCCCAGGATATTGGCGAGAGGAATCCGATAAAACATGCCAATCAGGCGCACAATGATTCCCGCCGCCGCCAGTATCGTTCCCTGTATGATAAAATTCGATGAGCCGCTTTTCGTCTGCTTTTTCCGGCTCCTGCCTGTATTATTGTTTTCCATAAACTTCTACTCTTGAGGAATCCTGGGCAGAGATAACGCAGATCCACGTCTTTCCCTGATTCAGGATAATCTCGTTATTCTCCATGTCGTAATAATGTGTCATGTCGAACTCCCCGTCCTTGTTCCATTTCACGGGAATCGCCTTCCCGTTCGTCGCATAAAGGCCGTAGGAATCGTCGTGGACGTTAATATCCAGATAATCCGTGGTGGCGTAATGACCGGATGGACAATACTGGAAAATTAAGTTTTTCACAGCAATCTGGCCTTCATTCCCCTTGTGAGGACCTCCGTACTGATACCGGTAATAGAGGCCGTCGCTCTCGCTGTACTCAAACCAGGGCTTATTCATCACATACCCCGGAAGGACTTTGTACGCATCCATTACACTGGGCGCGCCATCAAGCGTCACATCGCGTCCGGTCTTTGCAAACCGGTAATGGCCCCGGTAATCCGCATGGTAGCTTTCCGAATAGCCCAGCTGGGCGATGGCTGCGTTCAGCCGTTCTCCGCTGGTGTAGGCGTTGTGAGGCGACTTGCGGTCGCTCGTCCTGTAGTAAGCGGTCGTGCCGATCCCGTCAAGACCGTTGATATTGTCCACATTCTTTAAGTAAGGCTTTGCAAACGTACTCTGCCCGAAATGGGCGTACACCGCATCAAACTCCCTGGCAAAGTATGTATAATACGTCCTGCAGCTTCTGACTGAGCCGATCCGCGCCAAATCATCGTAATCCTCGATAATTGCCATGTACCGGTTCATCCCGCCCTCCACAGGCGCCTCGTAGACGATATCCGCGCGGTTGATGCCATACTGGGGAAGGGCCGCTTTATCATTGCTCATCATGACAGCCACCGGCCTCCGGTTCCCGATTGCCGCGTCCACCATCTGCCCCGTCAGATAGCTTCTGATCTTCCCATCCTGTTCCGTCCGCTCTTCAAAGGTATAATAGTCCCCCGACGCCTCTTCGACAGTTTCAGCCGCCGCAGCCGTCGTCGTCTCCGACTCAATTTTAATCTCCTTTGTCTCCTGAGTCTGTTCCACCGTCTCAGCAAGAGAATCCGGGACAACAGCCTCCTCGTACTTCTTTCTGCAGCCGCCAAGCAGCGCAGATGTCAGTATCACCCCCATGATACAGCCCCACACGTACCTTCTCATCTGAAGTATCCTCCCCGGCTCAGTATTTCTTCCTGTTTTTTCTCCATCTCCAGCCGCTCTTCTTCTTCCATATGGTCATAACCACAGAGATGAAGCATACTGTGCGCCACCAGAAACGCCAGTTCCCGTGTCTGGGAATGGCCGTATTTTTCAGCCTGCTCTAAAACCTTGTCCACGGAAACCACAATATCCCCTAAAAGCAGTTCTCCCGTCTCAGGGTTGAAATAATCATTGGCCATGTCTTCCAGCCTGTCAAAATCAGACGGCTTCTCATAATCCACCATGGGAAATGACAGCACATCGGTGGGGCTGTCAATTTCCCTGTATTCGTTATTAATCTGGCGAATATCCTCATTATCCGTTAAAAGAACATTTACCTCCGCCTCGTAAGGACAGTTCTCATAATCGAGGGCATCGACTACCACTGTCTCAATAATCTCTTCATAAGGCAGATCCAGCTTCTTTGCTGCCTCGTACTCGATATTAATTGTCATAATGTGCCTTTCTGCTCCGACGGCTCTTCTCTTCCCGTTCCCCGTTTTTTTTCCTGGCCTCATAATCGTCATAGGCCTGTACAATCTTCTGAACCAGCGGATGACGCACCACGTCGCTGCTGGTTAAATAACAGAAGCCGATATCATCAATCTTTCTTAAAATGCGGATTGCCGTATCGAGGCCGCTCACCGCGCCTGTGGGCAAATCCTTCTGGGTCTGATCCCCGGTGACAATGACCTTGGAACCGAAACCGATTCTCGTCAAAAACATCTTCATCTGAGCCGGCGTCGTGTTCTGGGCCTCATCCAGGATAATATAGGCGTTGTCCAGCGTCCTGCCGCGCATATACGCCAGAGGCGCCACCTCGATCAGCCCCTTCTCCGCATTGTGCAGATAACTCTCCGCCCCCATAATCTGATACAGGGCGTCATAGAGCGGCCGCAAATACGGGTCGATCTTGCTCTGCAGATCGCCCGGCAGGAAGCCTAACTTCTCACCGGCCTCGATAGCCGGCCTCGTTAAGATAATCCGGTTGACCTCCCCGTTTTTAAATGCCTGGATTGCCATGGCCATGGCAAGATACGTCTTACCCGTACCGGCCGGGCCAATGCCGAATACGATCATCTTCTTCCGGATCTGATCCACATACTGCTTCTGGCCGACCGTCTTCGGCTTTACCGGCTTTCCGTTGATGGTGCGGCAGATAATATCTTTATCAATCTCGAGAATCTGCCCGTCACTCTCGGAAAATGACAGTGACAGGGCGTAATCCACATTCTGTTCCGTAATACTGTTTCCCCGCTTCGACAGCTCAATCAGATTGCCAAACACACTCTTCGCCTTCTGAACCATCGCCTCCGGCCC
>CAUEKH010000066.1 GCA_959018155.1 uncultured Hungatella sp. | reverse complement strand
AGTGACTGGCGATATCGACGCCTCCATACTGACCGACCATATGATGCTGGAGGCTTCGGACCTGGGACTTGGCTCAGTCTGGATCTGCTATTTTAAGCCTGATGTGATCAGGAAGGAATTCCATCTGCCGGACAACTTCGAGCCAGTCAATATTCTGGCTGTCGGGTACACCGACGAGACGCCGGCCAGTCCGGAACGCCATCAGTCGGCGAGAATTCCGGTAAAGGAACTGGTCTCGTATGAAATGATGTAAAATGAGTGAAAATAGGATATCTGATAAGGGGGGAAAGCCGGTGTTTTGGCTTTCCCCCTTTATGTAAGATTGAGAACATTCTTACTCTCTCTCTTTCATCTCCCTCTCATCAAACCGCAGCACGCGGCCGTCCGACAGCGTAAGTTCCACGCCCGTATCTCCGATATTTCCACCGGCTGCCACCCGTTTCAACGGATTTTCTTTCCCGGCGTGAGGATAAATAACTGTGACGATCCGGCAGTCCTCCGCCTGCGCCGTCGCCGTGATACAGTTTACAGGCCGGTACGCTCCCTGAGCGGTTCCGGTGGCGACAAAGCCCTGCCATTCCGGTGTCTCCTGGCCGCGGATTACTTCTAAGGCACAGTCATGACCGGAAACCAGGACAGCCGCGTCGCTGGTGTCCACTCCCGCCTCGGTTAAAACGGCATTTTCACTGTCCAAATGCCATAAAACTTCATAGGAATGGCTGCGCTCACTGCTTAAACGGTCAACAACAATGAAAAATGGAGTAAGCCCCCCGGACGGATTTTTTACAAAATAGACACAGCGGTTGTGGCTTACGGAGAAATCCTCGTCGTCGCCGTATCCTTCTCTGTAATTACCCTCTGCGTAATCAGTTTCCCGGCCAATCTTCCATTTCATATCCGCTTCTTTCCGGATATCCTCGTCCTTCCACTCGTACCGTTTTCTTCTGTTCTGATCCTTTCCATCCACGCGGACCGTATTGTGGGACCTTGTGGACAGGACGTATTTTCTCATCTCGGAATCATCATACGCGTAATTTCCGCCTTCTGTAAGCAGCAGCTTTCCTCCGGCATAGATGAGGAGAGACAGCTTATCCTCATGCTGGTGGCCCCGTCCAAATGGGGCGGCGTCCAGAAGCGCCCACACAGAGTCCGCGCTCCAGCCATTTCTCATGACAAAAAATCCGGAATATGGCAGCGCCACGGAGAGGTAGTCCGGCGCTTTTCCCTCTGTCCGGTCACTTACCACCCAGCGCAGCGCTTCGCTTCCAGGTAAAATCCTCATTTTCGGTGTCAGAAGTTCTTTGCTGCTCCTGCGGCTTCCGTCATTGATGTTCGGAAGTGTTCCGTCTGGCATCATCAGCCTGATGTCAATTTCACAGGCATTCAGCAGTTTCTCTCTCATTTCGGCTGGAACCAAAACCTCGTACGCATCCGCCACCTCAATCAGGCGCTGATAATTGTTGATTACCACATCATGGTAGCCGGTAGACAGTTCGTACTGGAATCCGTCCGGATAAATCTGTTTATCGAGTTCCTCCAACAGACTCTGGAATGCGGATTTCAGCCACTCTTTGGCTTCCTTAAATTCAGGATAGAGAATCCCAATCTGAGCCAGGCCGTTCATTTCCATAATCAGCCAGTTTCCATGAGTTCTGTGATCGTATAGGCGTCTGGCGTGCTCCCAGACCGATTTATACCAGTCAGTCAGGATTTCACCGTCAAATGCATCCGTCCGGTAAAATGAATGCAGAATATACGGCCAGTTGGCTCCCATGCGGATCCCGCACTCGATGGTACGCCAGCAGTCCGTCTCCGTTCCGTGGACATCACCCGGGCATAAGGCCTGTTCCACCCAGGATTTAAAAAGCCAGGCCGCCAGCCGGGCGTACTCGGTGTTTCCCGTCTTCCGGTACTCGTGGGCCAGAAGCTTCATCTCATGGTGGCGGTTCAGCTGCCACGTCCATTCCCTGTAATGGTTGTAGGTGGGGTTGGCATACCAGTCGATTCTGTTCTCTTTTCCAAAATCACACGGATAACCAACAGAGACAAGAACGTGATTTTTGATTCGCTCACAGGCGGCCTCATCCGACTCATCCGGAAGTTTATATAAATTTTCCGGCTTTTCATACGGGATGGAAAATAACCGTTCCGGCTTTAAGTTCTGTTTTACGTAAGAGGCAAATGCCTGTTTTGCACCGGTAAAATTACCGGACTCCACCTCTCTCTTCACCTGGTCCATACCGGAGTACTCCAGGTTTAAGCAGTTACAAAAAAATTCTTCATCTGTAAGGCGTGGGCCTTTTGTAGTCAGTTCCATTATTTATTTCTCCTTATCTATTTCCTGCGCCGCCATTCTGGCGCTGATTGGGCTGTCTAAACGCCCAGGCTACCGTACTTTCAAATCGCACTCATGAAACCGCGAATACCGCAGAAGTGGCCAAATCTCGTTCGTTACCTTCATAGTGGTCAAAAATGACTCGATCTCCATCATTTCCTTCAGCGGCCAGCTTCCGGGCAGAAATTCCCCGCTTTCCATGCAGCGTTTCAGTTCCATCGCATTGATATGAAGCATGGCTCCGATTCTGGCAATCGTTCCGGCGGACCGTCCGGAATCCATAATCCGCAGACGGTAAGAGTTCCGGTCAGCCTCGCATGGGGCGAAAAAGCTGGCTCCCACGGTTTCATATCCGCATTTCCCGCACCGGAAAACGAGACTGTGGCCTTCCAGTCCCGCGCGAATTCCCGGCTCGCCGCACTGCGGACACTTTAAATGGGAAAAATCGGACCGTCTGATACAGGCGGCACACCGATCGCTGTCCAGCCCCCGGTAGTGCTCTGAAATATATTGATCGATCTCTTCTTTTCGAGTCTCCAAATAATCCGGTACCGCGGAAAGGTTCGCTTCCTCAACAATGGTGTCATTTTCCCAGTAGGATGGCGGAATGATGGAAGAATGCTCAAAGATGCCGCAGCTGCTGCACCAGATCCAGAGTCCGCCCCTCTTCTCCGAGTGCGCCCTCAAATACAGGTGAATACCGGACCTGCCGCAGCAGGGACAGACAGCCGGAAATGTATGGTTTTCCAGAAAGAATCCCAGCTCTTCCGGGGCGCTGTGCCACTCTATCGCGCTGCCGTCTTTTCCATCGTCTCTTACACTATTTCTTCCGCCGTCTCTTCCGCTCCCCATTATACGTTCCCCCAGCCTGGTTTTATCTTCCGTCTCATTGCTGCCTTATCCATCTTACCAAAACCCTCTCACGAGTTCAACCATTATTCTTCACGCTCTAAAATAAATAGATAAGATTACAGAAACAATTAATTTCCCTTATGCCCCATCCCCTCTGTCTGCAAAATTCGCGTACATTTTCTTCAATCCGCTCCGCAGGGCCCGCACCTCCTCTTCCGAAATCCCCTCATACTGAATTTCATAAATCTTTTCCGATATCTCACACAGCGTCCCGGCCAGTTTTCGTCCCTGGTCGGTCAGGGCAGCCACGGTTACACGGCTGTCGCCTTCGGCCCTTCCGGTTGTCACATACCCGGAAGCCACCAGCTTTTTGACGAGGCATGTCACAGTCTGGGGCGTCCTGTCGATATTGTGGGCCAGTTCGCTCATGGCCAGAGTCCCATGCTTCATCAGTTCTATAATAATAGCCCCGTGAGACGGTACGATGGCGGTTATCCCCTCCTTCGCCAGTTCTTCCGCGATGAAGCGCCGGACCTCTCCATCCACGCGGCTTATCAGGGTAAATGTATTGTCCATCTAATCCCTCTCTTCTTTTTTCTCTACATCGCTCATGGCTCCATTTAACTTCTGTTCTCCGCCGGCGCCTCTCAGCTTTTTCGCACACGTCAGATAATAATGTCTCGCGTTAGCGCTCGTCTGCCTTCTTCCCAGTTCGGTGAGCGCCTCAGCCTTCCTGATTCCGGCCTCTTCCTCCATCATACCGCCATCCAGCAGGATATCACACAGTTCCGCAGCCCACTGGGCCTCGCCGCGCTCCATGGCCGCCGCAGCTTCTGCCAGAATCTTCTCCGCTCCGCCCATCATAGCCGCCGTCTTTTCGGCTCTCTCCTTTGGCGCCATATGGCCCAGCTTCGTCGGGTTGCCGTCAAACCACCCCAAATACCCGGTGTAGACAGAGCGGACGGACCACTCCACGGTTCCGTAATACTCCTGAAGATAAGGAAGTCTGGCCAGTTCCTCGGGAAGCTTCACCCGTTCCACCAGCTGCTCCGGCGTCAGCCCCTCATTCATTCCGCGCAGCGTCTCTGTCAGGACAAAATCGAGGGCATCCCGGTAATTTTTCAACGTCTCAGCCACCTTTTCCCTGCCAATCACAGCCCTTGTATGGCCCGGCAGAAGATACTCGGCATTCAGCTGTCTCATTTTATCGAGGGATTCCACCCAGCCGTTGATATCGCGGTACTGGCCGCCTCTGATTGCATAGAGATTCGGCCACGATTCATAGTAATTGTCGCCGCAGCAGAGCACCTGATACTGCGGGAACCAGACGAAAATCTGGTCGTCCGTCTCTCCCGGCGCCGCGGTGAGAACCACCTTCGTGCCGTCCAAGTCAAGCTCCAGCACCTCCTCATCAAAGAACTCATTACACGGGAGGCTTCCCTTCTGCCCGTTAATCTCATTTCTCGGGCCAATTCCCACGCAGATATTTTCCTCCGGGGTAAGTCCCACCCCAAACTGTCTGGCTCCCCGCACTCCGCAGATATCTTTTATCATCTCCGTCTTGCCGTACTGTGGATAAGTCGGCCGACGCCCGATAATCCTCGTATCCGGCCCCGCAAATACCGAGGCTCCCGATGTATGATCGAAATGGAAATAATGGGTATAAATAATAGTGCGAATCGGCTTATCCGTGATTTTGGAAAATTCTTCCCGCGCCTCCTTAGCAGGTGCCGTACCGTTGAGCGTATCCACAAGAACACAGGAATTCTCGCCCACGACCAGGGTACACGTACTGCCGCCGTAGCCCAGCGCAAAGTATACATTGTCACAGATTTTCGTAATCCCCTTCGGAAATCCCGTCTCCGCCTGCTTCTTTAACTGCTCTTCTCCTTGATAAAACATTGTAAATCCTCCTCTTCTCGTCTCATTATTTGTTCGATATCGAAATATAATTCTATCATACTTCGATATCGAAATATTGTCAAGTGAGCGTCGAAAGACAGAGCACCAACTGAATCTCCAACATATCCCTATCATTTTTCACGATTGATACTTGATATTTTTTGTCAACTTTGGTATAATCTACTATATCGTTAAAAATTTATTAATCAAGAGAGTAATCATATGCTGATAACGAAAGAATCCGACTATGCAATCCGCATCATCCGGGCATTAAAAGACCGGGAACTGCTTACCATCCAGGAAATCTGCGAGCTGGAACTGATACCAAAGCAGTTTGCCTACAAAATTTTAAAGAAGCTGTCTGCGGCAGGCCTTGTGGAAATCAGACGCGGCTCCGGCGGCGGCTGTCTTCTCGGCAAAGCGCTTTCCGACATTACGCTGTACGACATCATCACCGCGGTCGATGATGATTTTGCCATCATCCACTGCCTTCAGAACAGTTCCGTCTGCGAATACCGGAAAAAGAGCGGGGTCTGCTCTGTCCACGGGGAATTGAACCGTATTCAGAAGGTTTTGGAAAAAGAGCTTCGCCAGAACTCACTGGAAACTCTGCTGGCGCCATAAGGAATCGCTGTCTGGCAAAATGACAGCCATCGCGCGCCGTATTTATTTTACCGTTAAAGTGGATATTTTTTATCCACTATTAATCAGATAAAATCATCTCAAGGAGGAAGAAATGTATGAATCACTGTTATAGCTGTACCACATGCAAGAGTGCCGACAAGCCGCTGGAGGGCTATATCGCCGGCCTTCCCATGGAAACTTCCCACCACCGCGTAGAAGGACAGTCCGTAAAATGCGGATTCGGACTGCAGGGCGTCTGCTGCCGCCTCTGTTCCAACGGACCGTGCCGGATTACGCCGGAGGGGCCACGGGGAATCTGCGGGGCCTCCGCCGATGTCATTGTGGCCAGGAATTTTCTGCGTGCCGTTGCGGCCGGTTCCGGCTGTTACATTCACATTGTAGAAAATACGGCGCTGAATTTAAAGAATACAGCGCTGGCAGGCGGGGAAATTAAGGGCGTCAATGCCTTAAACCACCTCTGCGATTTATTCGGAATCCCGGATGGGGACATCCATAAACGCGCCGAAGCAGTCGCCCAGGCAGTTCTCGACGATTTATACCGCCCCGACTACGTGAAAATGGAACTCCTCGAAAAACTGGCCTACGCCCCGAGACTGAAAAAATGGAAGGAACTCGACATTCTTCCCGGTGGCGCGAAATCAGAGGTATTTGCCGGTGTCGTCAAGTGTTCCACCAACTTAAGTTCCGATCCGGTCGATATGCTGCTTCACTGCTTAAAACTGGGCATCTCCACCGGCGTCTACGGCCTGATGCTGACCAATCTTTTAAATGACGTCATGTTGGGAGAGCCGGAACTTACCCAGGCCCCCGTCGGCTTAAATGTCATTGACCCGGATTACATCAACATCATGATTACCGGCCACCAGCACTCCATGTTCGTCCATCTCCAGGAAAAGCTGAGAAGTGAAGAAGCCACGAAACGCGCCAGAGAAACAGGGGCAAAAGGCTTCCGCCTGGTTGGCTGTACGTGTGTCGGACAGGATTTGCAGCTCAGAGGCGTCCATTATCAGGACATTTTCAGCGGCCATGCCGGCAATAACTATACGAGCGAGGCCGTACTCGCCACCGGCGCCATCGACGCCGTGCTGTCTGAATTTAACTGCACGCTTCCGGGCATCGAGCCCATCTGTGATGAGCTGAAAATCAAGCAGATCTGCTTAGACGATGTGGCAAAGAAGAAAAATGCGGAGTTAAAGCCATTTGTGTATGAAACAAGGGAAGAAGACAGCGAGGAAATCATCAGCGAAATTCTGGAAGCTTACAGTAAGAGACGGAAAACCGTTCCGCTCAATCTGTTCCGGGAACACGGCAACAAGAATACCCTGACCGGCGTCAGCGAGGTATCGTTAAAGAAATTCTTAGGCGATACGTGGCAGCCGCTCATTGATTTAATCGTGTCCGGCGACATTAAGGGGATTGCCGGGGTCGTAGGCTGTTCCAACTTGACAGCGGGAGGCCATGACGTGCTGACTGTCGATTTGACAAAAGAACTGATCTCCCGTGATATCCTCGTTCTCACCGCAGGCTGTTCCTCAGGCGGTATCGAAAACTGCGGCCTGATGACGCCGGAAGCTGCGAAGTTCGCAGGGCCTAAGCTGCGTGCTGTCTGCGAAAAGCTTGGAATTCCGCCGGTACTGAATTTCGGCCCCTGTCTTGCCATCGGCCGCCTGGAAATGGTGGCAACCGAACTGGCCGAGACTCTCGCCATTGATATTCCGCAGTTACCTCTCGTCCTCTCCGCCGCCCAGTGGCTGGAAGAACAGGCGCTGGCAGACGGGGCGTTCGGCCTGGCGCTGGGACTGCCGCTTCACTTAGGGCTGCCGCCATTTATCACAGGCAGCAGGCTTGTGACAAAGGTGCTCACAGAAGATATGCAGGAACTGACCGGAGGAAAAGTCATTGTAAATGGCGACGCCAGAGAGTCTGCCGATATTCTTGAGGCCATCATCGAAGAGAAACGGAAAAATTTAAACATATAGGAGGGCTGTCTGATGAAACGAATATGGATTGATGCCGCCTTATGCGACGGCTGTTTAAACTGCACGCTCGCCTGTATGAACGCCCACCGGCAGGATGAAGGGACTGTCTATGACCTGGATCTGTCGGATCCGGCCAATGAAAGCCGCAACACCATCAAACGTCTGTCCGACGGCAGCTACCGCCCCATCTTCTGCCGCCACTGCGACGACCCGGAATGCGTGCGTTCCTGTATGAGCGGCGCCCTGACAAAGGATCCGGAAACAAGTCTGGTCCTTTACAATGAAAAACGGTGTGCAGCCTGCTTCATGTGCGTGATGAACTGTCCATTCGGCGTGTTAAAACCCGATGACACCACAAAAAGCAGGATTATCAAATGTGATTTCTGCAAAGATCACGGAAATGAACCAAGCTGTGTGAAGGCCTGTCCAAAGAAGGCCATCTGGATAGAGGAGGTGCAGCCATGAGACAGGTGATTATCGGAGCCGGAGCCGCCGGAATCACGGCGGCGGATACCATCCGGAAGCTGGATCCATCGTGTGAGATTGTTGTGATTTCGAAGGAGGAGGAAGTCCATTCCAGATGTATGCTGCATAAGTATTTAGGCGGTTCCAGGAACGCCGAAGAAATCAGTTTCATACCGGAAGACTTCTTTGCAAAAAATCGAATTGAAAGGATCATCGGAACCCCCGTCACCGGTGTGAATTGTGAAAGAAAATGCGTGATACTCTCAGACGGGAAAGAAGTGCCGTACGATAATGTATTGATTGCCACCGGGGCGTATTACTTCATGCCGCCGGTCCCCGGCTTCCGGGAAGCGCCCAATGTATTCGGATTCCGCGACCTAAGTGACGCGCAGGCGATTGAAAAAGCAGCCCATAAAGGCAGCCGCGCGGTCATTGTCGGATCCGGCCTGGTTGGCATGGATGCCGCTTACGCCCTGACAGAGCGCGGTATCTCACCCGTTATCGTGGAAATGGCTGACCGGATTCTGCCGCTTCAGCTTGACGCAGAAGGCGCAGAGACGTATCAGAAGCTATTTGAAGAGCACGGCTGCACCTTCCGTCTGTCCGCAAAAGCAGCCGGAACCGCCCGGGATAAGGACGGCCGGGTTACTGCGGTGATTCTCGACGGGGGCGAGGTCCTGGAATGTGATTTCGTCGTTGTCGCAGCCGGAGTCAGGCCGGAAATCCGCTTTCTCGAAAACTGCGGCGTAGAGACAGACCGTTCCATCAAAGTAAATCAGTATCTGGAAACGACAGTCCCCCATATTTACGCCGCCGGCGACGTGGCCGGGCTTTCCGCCATCTGGCCAAACGCCATGAAGCAGGGCGTCACCGCCGCGAAAAACATGTGCGGGATCCCCACGGAATACGATGACACGTACGCCATGAAAAATACCATGAATTTCTTCGGGCTGGCATCGTTATGTATCGGAGATATCAACCGCGTCAACGAGAACACGGAAGTTATAACCGCCCAGGACAGAAAGAATTATAAAAAGGCGCTGGTGGAAAACGGGAAATTAAAGGCGATTCTCCTTCAGGGAAATATTGCAGGCAGCGGGATCTATCAGTACCTGATTAAAAATGAAATTTCACTGCCTGTAAGTGGAAAAGATGTGTTCCGGCTTTCATTTGCTGACTTTTATGGATTTGATAAGTCAAACGGGAAATACCGGTATGCGTAAGCAGATATTGGCAGTTACTGTCCTGTAGCATGGCGATCCATTTTGTAGCATGACGGCTCGTTTCGCAGCATGAATACCCATTTTGCAGCGTGGCTGTCATTAGCAGCAGTCAGAAAAACAGTCGGACATAGAACTTAACTGTTCTGTCTCCGACTGTTTTTATCTGTCTCTCTTTTTATGTGCCTGCATTCCATTATCTGAATTTTTCCATACGCACTTATCCTTTCACCGACCCAATCATAACCCCTTTTACAAAGTATTTCTGTATAAACGGATAAATCACAAGCACCGGAACCATGCTGACCACAATCAGCGCGTACTTGATAACGCCGGCCGCCTGGGCAAGCTGCGCC
>CAUEKH010000065.1 GCA_959018155.1 uncultured Hungatella sp. | reverse complement strand
ACAAAAGACAGGGTAACGGGAAGTAGGGCAGCAGATCGATTGATACAAGCTGCGAGAGATAATAATCCCATAGGAGAAGGAGATGGAATCTATTTTATATATGAGGAGGGTGGTCGAAAACAGGCTCTGTATATAGCGCCGGTCCCCAGTGCCTATTGGAAGACCCCGGTCAATATTACATATTATACGAAAATGACAGTGGAAAGAACGGAAACCGATCAACCGGCTGACCTGAAAAAAGAGCTGGAAAATGATGCCGCAATCGTATGGGAGGAGGCGACATACGGGCCTGGGCCTGGAACCAACATGGACATCAATGTGGTTACGATGGGGAAGAAGACCGTGGCCAATTATTCCGTGCTGGAGAAAAAGGCGATTGCCTATGATGAGAAGACTCAGCTTGTGACATGGGAGTTTGATGTCAACCGTTATGGGGCTGATTTGGGAAAGTTTACAATTACGGACGAATTTCAGGAAGGGATTCAGGAACTTTCTATACATTCAGAAGGAATACCAATTCAGGAGATTAATCGGGAGACAGAGGCTGAAGGAGATTGGGAGTATATCGGCAATTTACCAAATAGCGGACAGAAATATTATTATGTGGTAAATGAAGAGGAGAAAGATAACTCGATATTTACTACGCTGACAATTGTTTTCAAGAATATTACAGCCGAAGAATGTTACAGAATCAGGCTGACTACAAAATTAAAAGACCCTTCTATATTAAAGAATCAAAACAGTACATATTCGGGACAAGCAATAAATGTAGCGACTTACACATTCGATGCCATTGAGAACAGCGGGAAAAAATATGTAGTAGAGGGCGTCCCTATTGATGTTCCGAATACCTGGATTGAGAAAAGCAAAGAATCCTTTATTACTACGGATGGAAAGACATATGACTATGATTATGAAAACCATTTAATGAAATGGAAGGTAATTGTCAATCCCAATCATCTGCCTGTCAGCAGCGCCGTATTGACAGATATTCTTCCGACAATACCTGCTGATTCCGGAGAGCCGGTTACTGATTTTTACCGGTGGGAAGGGGTCAGACGATTTACAGGAGATAATCTTGAGAATAAGGAAAATGCCACTGATGGAAGCGGCGGTATTGGCGTTGAAGTCGGAAAGATGGATTCGAGTACGGCAACCCCTTCTGTGGCAGAATTTAATGAAGAGTCAGGCGGAGACAAAGTAAAAATCACTCTTGAAACAGAGCCGGAGAAAAATAAAGCGGTTTTCAAATTTACAAATCAAAATGAAGAACCTGTAACGATTCATGATTGTTATGAATTCATTTTTACTACCCGTATAAAAGATGAATACCGGAAAAAAGGGCTCATTACAGATATAGAGAATACTGCTAAATTAATAAATCATGCGGAGTTTACCGGATATTATCAGAATCTGGAACCTGATATATATGAGAAGGAAGAAAATCATGTTTTGGCAACGGCATCAGCCGAGAATTCTCCCAATGTTCGCCCTGGAGTCAAAAAAGGCCAGTACCATCCTTTCGGGGAAGGCAGCGCCTACCAATATGGGGATGACGTCGTAGATATAAGCTGGATCGAGTGGGAGATTGCCTTAAACAGAGATCGGGCGGATATGACAGGAATCACCATGGTTGACACGATGAAAGAGTGGTATGAACTGGATACCGACTCTTTAAAAATATATACGGCAAATGTGAATCCTGATGGGAGTTATGAAAAAGGTGGTGAAGTCTCAAAAAGGGAATGTGGAAAAACTCCGCCTGATTCAACCACACATTTAAGCTTAAAAAGCCCGGAGAAGAACGGAAAAACTCCGTGGATTCTCTGCTTTAACGCCATTATAACAGATACTGTGAGTGCCTCCAATATGAAAAACACAGTGACGCTCTATGGGGCTGACGGAAATGCCATGTCGAAAGATGAGGTTCAGGCAGACGGGGCTAAAGATTTTAATTTTGATGATTTTATTAAGGCCAGTACGGCGCCATTTGTCAGAATAAAAAAAGGAAGCAGTAACAGTGTCATAGTTGGCAGTGGAAAAGACCAGAGTTTTAAATATCCGCTTTCGGGAGCTACATTTGAATTGAGTCCCATGGAATTTAGTGAGGATGATCAGACGTGGAGAGAAACGAATGATCAGGGAAAACGTAAGGTGACGAATACCCAGGGAATCTGCAATTTCATTCCACTGAAACGCGATGTCCTGTATCAGTTAAAAGAAATTGCTGCACCTGACGGTTATGAAGTTAAGCATACAAATTACTATTTCCTTCTGGATGGCACCAATAAAAAGCAGGTTGGGGACAGACTTGAAGATGAAAATGCGGGAATTAAAATTGAGGAATCAAGGGGAAGTGGTTCTGGTAAAGTAACACTGGGTTACGGAAACTATACAGAAGATGGCATTCTGTATCACAGCACCGATACCTCAGACCATTATCTGATGAAAATGATTTCCAACGGTCCAAGCCCTCACAATCAGGTTATGGTATCTTTCTATAAGAAGACAGAGGAAGGAGAGCCGGTAGCCGGAGCAGAGTTTGAGCTGATTTCTGAAAAGCTGAAGAAGAGAATATTAACAAGCAATGAAGATGGATATGTGGAACTGAAAGATGTAGATGCCGGGACATATGATTTGGTGGAGACTAAAACACCGGAAGGTTTTGTCCCGATTGTCAAAGGTGATGTGACAGTTTCCGTGGCTGGAACGATAGACGATCCCGCTATTGATATAGACGGAAAATATGTGGAAAAAGCAGAGAATGGTAATGTTACAATTATTAATAAACCATTGCGAACTAATTTAAAACTTTCCAAGCAGACGCCAGATAATCTGCCTTTAAGAGGAGCGGAGTTCGTTTTGTCTTTGGATGATGCTGGCAACGAACCGGTGGCATTTTTACGCCAGAAGGACGACACTTCGGTGGAGGGCACTTCGACGAACCCGGACTATGTGCTTACGACAGAAAAATCCGAGGCTTATGAGGCTTTTATAGAAGACGCCGGTCTGCCGGGAGAACTGGTTGAAAAGAAAGAGATGGTGTATTTTGAAAACAGAATTCTTCATGCAAGTTATGTGAGTTCAGATGGCCTTCTCGACGGGACGTACTATTTGCGGGAGTACCTGGAACCGGCACATTTTGAAATCGACACCAATACTTACCAGATAACGCTGAGCAACGGTAAAGTGACGAATATCAGGGTGGAAAAACAGCCGGATGGCATGGCGTCTGCGGTAAAGTGGGATGATGCGAAAAACCAGCTTATTTTCACTGATACAGCATCTACAGAGGTAAAGGGCCATAAGTATGCGCTCTATTACGATGCAGATGGAAATGCTCAGAGGAAGCCCCTTGCAGGAATCTGTTTTAACCTGTATGACCAAAATGGAAATATGGTCAGAGAGGGCGGCAGGAATGGAGAGGAAGTCTCCAATGAAGGTGTCAGCCAGGCTGACGGTACCTTTGCATTCTACGGTGTAGCTTACGGTACATACTATGTGGCGGAGGCAGCGAATCAGAAGGTCACAGGATATGAAAGGAATGAGACTGTTTACCAGGTAAAAGTAGTAAACAAGATTCCGGTAGGACAGGGAGTCCCAGGGGACTCAAGCGATCATTCTGATTTTAAAGGAACTCCTGAGAATATTGTATATGATAATGTTCACAAGAACGGAACTATCCGCATTAACAAGGTGGACGCGGAGGAAAGTGAGCAGGGCGGGATATTAAAACATGTGGATTTCGATGTGTTTACCAGTGCAGGTTCTAAGATCTGCCGTCTGATTCTGGATAAAACAGAGTCCTGTTATACTCTGCCGGCGCCTGATTCCGATACGGATCTTGTCGTAAATGAAGTGGGAGAACCATATCTGACAAGGCAGGCAGACAGCGACACTCCGGCGCTGATTGCTGGCAGCTATTATGTGGTGGAGACGAATCCGGAACCCGGATATTACAGGGATATGGATGAGGAGGGAAATCTTATCCATCACGAACTCACCATCACAGGCGGTGAAAATTGCGTTATTACCAATGAGGGAGTGACGGAAGACGAAAGTCAGGTCTTCACCAACCGGAAGGCGGAGTTTTCCATGAGTGTACAGAAATGGGTGGAGACGGAGAGCGATTCTCCGGCTGAGAAAGCAAAGAAAAAAGCAGATGACGGTTACCGATTCCGGATTACATACCAGGATACAGAGAGTGACGGACTGTTTGCGGGAGAAACAATCAGCCGGTTCGCGACAGTAAAAGAAGGCGTTGTGACAGCGACTCCGTCAGAGGCCAAAGCAGGAAACTGGATGGAGGCGGAAACCGGGCAGGAAGGACGAATCATTTTAGACGATTTACTTCCGGGAACGTACCGGGTGACGGAACTGGAAAAGAGCGGGCTGACAGAGCCGTACCAGCTGCCGGAAGGGAAAACCTATATCCTGAAGGTAGATGATAAGAATGAAATCGCCTTAAATGACGAAGCCGGAAATGAGATAGTCGGAAATGCGATAGACGTTGTGAACTGGTGGAAGCGGTATACGATAAATGGAAATCGCTGTGACAGTGAAACGAAAGAGGGACTGGAGGGCGCTGAAATTGGTTTGTTCCCGGCCGGTACTACAGAATTTACAAAAGAGAATCTGTACAACGGGCAGACTGCCATAAGCGATAAAGATGGAAACTTCCGGTTTGAGGATGTCCCCTACGGTTCGTTTGTAGTCGCTGAACTGGAAGCGCCTGATGGGTATGATAAGAATACCACTACCTCGTATACAGTGGAAGCAAAAGGGGAAGAGAAAGAAATCGGTAAAGGCCATGATGGTACACAGGAGACCGAAATAGTCATCGGAAGCCAGAAGAAGCCGGAAGGGGAAGATGGCAAGGATGAGCCGGATGACAATAAGCCGGACAACAAACCAGATGACAATATCCCGGATGACAATAATTCAGACAATAAACCAGATGACAATACCCCGGACAACAAGCCGGACAATAAACCGGATGGCAACACCCCGGACGATAACAAACCGGATAATACCCCGGACGACAATAACCAGAATAGCGGCAATTCCAACCAGAATGGATCCCATGGAAAACCAAGTGGTAACAAAGGGGATGGAAATCAGACCGGACCGGGTGTCACCCCACAGGAAAATGGTTCAGAGACCGGAAATGGAAACAAGTACCCGTCCCTTCCGGAGAATCCGCCGGAAGTGCCGACCGAGCAGAAGCCAGGGGGAACGACGGTAATTAAAGTGCCGGTGACTGAGGAGACGGATGTTGAGATACTGAATTCGAAGGTGGAATCCGTTTACCGCGGGCGCACCGATCAGTCGGGCCGGATTGAAGTAGAACTTCCGCCGGATAACTATACGCTTGTACTGCTGGATGACGAAGCAGTGCCGCTGGCCTACTATGGCTTTACCATTGACGGCGAGATTGGAAAACTTCCAAAGACCGGAGACAGGAACGGTGTACCGTTTGCCATGATTGCGACAGTGCTTCTGGGAGTTGTGGCGCTGGAACTCTACTTTTCTGAAAAGAAAAGGGAAAAGTGTAGAAAAAACTAAATTAATTTAAGAAAAATGATAAAAACAGAGGGGAAGCAGCCATAATATACTGGCGCGCCCCTCTGTTTTTGTATAAATAAATGTACAAAAACCAGTAATTTGTATATCTTCCATTAAAAACCAGTAAAATTTCTTTACATAATAGACAAAATGAAAATTATTAGGTATAATACCTTGTATATGTGCGGAATGCGGAAAGCAGGTGGATTTGTGCGCCATAAAAAGAGCGTGATGAGGAATCTTATGATGGTAACACAGCTTGGATTAAGCGTCATGGTGCCTGTTTTCGTCTGTATTCTTGCCGGCAGCTGGATTGACAAGTATGCCGGAACGAACCTTACAATTTTTTTGATGTTCCTGGGATTTCTCGCGGGCGGCTGGAATGGCTACAAGGTGGCCATGACGACGCTCAAGATGAATGAGCGGGAGGAGAAAAAGGAAGAGGAGAAGGCACAGCAGGAGAAGAAAAAGGAAGTGCGCCCTCCGGTGCACAAGCCGAAGCAGCCCAGCCGGGTAAGGAGACATGATGACGATGAGAAACTTTGAGAGACGGGAGGATTTGTGAATTGGGGAAGGAAACAAAGAATCTGGTGCTTGAGGTTTCATGTGGTATCATACTTTTTACGCTGGCAGCCATGGCTGTGGCCGGGATTGTGTATCCGAGGACGTCGGTTTTTCTCGGACTTCTGCTGGGGATGGTTCTCGCTCTCGCCATGTTTATTTCCATGGCGGAGATTACGGACCGCTCCATGAAGACGGGTGACCCATCTACAGTCCAGAAACGGACGGTGATTGGTTCTGTTATCCGTTATATTGTGCTTTTTGCGGTCCTTGTGATTGTTGTGGTTTATTTTCCGGACCGGATCAATGCGGTTGCCCTAGTAATCGGAGTCCTCGGACTCAAGGCTGGTGCATATCTTCAGCCTGTTATACACAGGATCTTATCCAGGGGAAAGAAAGAAGAGTAATGTCCCGGGCGGATCGGTGTGATTTCGTAAGAAAGGAGGCTTAAGCGTATGGTCATAGCTAGTGCCAATAATGTGGACTTTATGATCAAAGGCGTATTCAAATTCCAGGCATTTGGACAGGAACTCTGGGTTACGACAACAGAACTGGGACTTTCCATAGTCACAATTGTAATCCTGATTCTCGCGATTGCGGCCAGCCGGAAGATGAAACATGCCACGGAAGTGCCAGGAACGTTTCAGAATATTCTCGAGTTCGCGGTAGAGACGCTCGATAACATGGTAAACGGCACAATGGGTCATAATGCGAAAAAGTTCGTTAACTATATCGGAACGATATTTATTTTCATACTGTTCTGCAATATTGGCGGCTTATTTGGACTCAGAACACCAACGGCGGACTTTGGTGTAACGTTTATGCTGGGTATTTTCACATTCTGTATTACGCAGTATCAGGGTATCAAAAACCATGGAATCGGTCATCTGACAAGCATGTTCCAGCCGTTTCCGATTTTATTCCCGATTAACTTGATCGGTGAGATAACAAACCCGCTGTCACAGGCGCTCCGTCTGTTCGGTAACATGATGTCAGGCGTGGTAATTATGGGACTGTGGTATGGCATGATGCCGATTTTCGTCAAAATTGGTATACCGTCATTTTTACATGTATATTGCGACCTATTCTCAGGCTGCATTCAGACGTACGTATTCTGTATGCTGACCATGGTATATGTCAATGATAAGATGGATTAAATAATAATAAGATTTTTAGGAGGAATTTATCTATGAACGGAATTTCAGGACAGGATTTTATCTTAGGCTGCTCAGCAATCGGCGCAGGTCTTGCGATGATCGCCGGTATCGGACCTGGTATTGGACAGGGTATTGCTGCCGGTCATGCGGCTGCTGCAGTTGGACGTAACCCGGGTGCTAAATCCGACATCACATCCACCATGCTTTTAGGCCAGGCCGTTGCCGAGACAACAGGTCTGTACGGTTTCGCTGTCGCTGCTATCCTTATGTTCTTAAAGCCATTCAGCTAAAGAGAAGAACGGATAAGAATAGAGAGCGAGAGGAGGCGAAACCTTGGATAGATTATTGGGATTTGACCCACAGCTGCTTTTCGATGCTTTTGTAACAGGCATCAACGTATTTATTCTGTTCTTTGCGCTGTCGTATCTGCTGTTCAACCCGGTGCGCGATGCGCTGGAGAGAAGAAGAGAGAAGATTGCGGGAGAGTTAAAGAATGCCGCTGATGATAAGGAAGCCGCACACGCTTTGAAGGAAGAGTATGAGGCGAAGCTTGTCGCGGTCAATAAAGAGGCGGAACAGATATTAGAGGATGCCAGAAAGCGTGCGAAGCAGCGTGAGGCAGAGATTATTGCAGAAGCCAGGGAAGAAGCGAACCGCATAGTAGAGAGGGGTAACCGCGAAGTTGAACTGGAGAGGAAGAAAGCGCTTGACGATATGAAGGAACAGATCGTATCAATCGCTTCCGTCATGGCCGGTAAGGTTGTGGCTGCTTCCATTGACACGACGGTACATGATACCCTGATTGAGGAAACTTTGAAAGAGATGGGTGAGAGTACATGGCAAAGCTAGTATCGAAGGTATACGGCGACGCATTGTTTGAGGAAGCCATCGAAAAGCAGAAGCTTGACACCGTATTTGAAGAGGTGAAGGGCCTGCGGCTCATCTGGAAGGAAAACCCGGAACTGGCGGAGCTTCTGGACAATCCTAAGATTGTGAAGGAAGAGAAAACTGGTATCATCCAGAACATCTTTGCCGGCCGTGTATCGGACGACTTGATGGGCTTTCTGACAGTCATTGTCGAAAAGGGCAGACAGAAGGATATTCCTGCCATCTGTGATTATTTTATCACGATTGTCAAAGAATATAAGAAGATTGGCGTGGCCCATGTGGTGAGCGCCATTGAATTAAAAGAGGAACAGAAGGCCGCTTTGGTAAAACGGCTTCTGGAAACGACGCAGTATGTGGAATTCGAGATGGAGTATCAGGTGGATCCGTCCATCATCGGCGGTCTTGTTATCCGTATCGGTGACCGGGTCGTGGATTCCAGCATTAAGACGCAGATAGTTAAGCTGCGCAGCAGTTTGTCAAAGCTGCAGTTATCGTGATTTTTCTTAACTGAAAAGAAAGATAGAAGGAAGGTGCAAACCTTAATGAATTTAAGACCAGAAGAGATCAGTTCTGTCATCAGGGAACAGATTGAGAGATATTCAACAAAGCTGGAGGTCTCTGACGTCGGTACAGTCATTCAGGTAGCAGACGGAATTGCACGTATCCATGGGCTTGAGAATGCCATGCAGGGAGAACTTTTAGAGTTCCCGGGAGAAATCTATGGCATGGTCCTCAACCTTGAGGAGGACAACGTGGGTGCCGTTTTACTTGGCGCGGGTAATATCAGCGAGGGAGACACGGTTAAGACGACCGGCCGCGTTGTGGAAGTTCCTGTAGGCGACTGCATGACCGGACGTGTTGTCAACGCTCTGGGCCAGCCGATTGATGGCAAGGGACCGATTCAGACAGACAGATTCCGCCAGATTGAGCGAGTTGCTCACGGCGTTATCGACAGAAAATCAGTAGACACGCCGCTTCAGACCGGTATCAAGGCCATTGACGCCATGATCCCCATCGGAAGAGGACAGCGTGAGTTAATCATTGGCGACCGTCAGACAGGTAAGACCGCTATCGCGATCGACACCATCATCAACCAGAAGGGCCAGGGCGTTCACTGTATCTACGTGGCCATCGGCCAGAAGGCATCTACGGTTGCTACCATTGTTAAGACATTAGAGGAGTATGGCGCTATGGATTACACGACAATCGTTGTATCCACGGCTTCTGACTTAGCGCCGCTTCAGTATATTGCCCCGTATTCCGGATGTGCCATCGGAGAAGAGTGGATGGAGAACGGAGAGGACGTACTCGTGGTTTACGATGACTTGAGTAAACACGCGGCCGCTTACCGTACCCTGTCCTTACTGCTCAAGAGACCGCCGGGCCGTGAGGCTTATCCTGGAGATGTATTCTATCTCCATTCCAGACTGCTTGAGAGAGCCAGCAAGTTATCCGACGCACTGGGCGGCGGTTCCTTAACTGCACTCCCGATTATCGAGACACAGGCAGGCGACGTATCGGCATATATCCCGACCAACGTTATTTCCATCACTGACGGCCAGATTTATCTGGAGACAGAGATGTTCAACTCCGGTTTCCGTCCGGCTATCAATGCCGGTCTTTCCGTATCGCGAGTCGGCGGTGCGGCGCAGATCAAGGCGATGAAGAAGATTGCAGCCCCGATCCGTGTGGAACTGGCACAGTACCGCGAGCTGGCAAGCTTTGCCCAGTTCGGTTCCGAACTTGACAAGGAGACGACAGAACAG
>CAUEKH010000064.1 GCA_959018155.1 uncultured Hungatella sp. | reverse complement strand
TATTGATTAAGTCCAATCTAATTCTGACCGCAACTTTCACAAAACTGTTCGATATCAGAAATAAGCCTGTTTAACCATCGGCGGTCAAAACCTTCCCTCAGTCCTCCGTGCACCACACCATCTTGAATGGTAATACATGCGTCGCATTTGTTATTATCCTGCACGATAAAGAGAGGATTTATATATGGGTCCACATCATACTGAGGATCTACACCCTCCATATAGACACAGCGGAGATCATTTTTATGAATGATATCTGCTACTTTTATAAAATTTTTTGCAAGTATAAGTCTCTTTCTCATCGTTTCTTCCTTCAATGCTTTTTTATATACCTTTTCTGCATCTTCAAAGTCATGCTTTTTCTTTTTATATTCTTCTTCCTGCTCCTCTACATGCTTCTTGAGCATTTTAATTAATTCATTCATATCTTCAATCTCCTATCTGTTATCCCGAAAATCTCAACTTTCCTCCAATATCTTTTCTATTACCCCTGGCCACTCACACAAGCCCGTGTTTTCAATTTCCACCTCTCTCCAACTACATGTCTGACAGTCTTTTCCATCGCCTTGCAATTTGGCCAGCCTTTGGCACTCCCTCAAGTCTTTTACCATCTCGTCTGACGCATGGATACACAGTTCCACATGCGGTACCGGGAAAAGCTTAATCTTTCTTGCCATTCTATCCCTCTCTTATCGTCTCATACAGATGCTTATTCCCGTTCCATTTCACCGCAACCGGCGCCCCGCATTCCAGGCAGTTAATATCAAACATTGGCTCTGTCATATTGGTCATATACTTAAAACTGCCGCCGCACTCACAGTGGACCCACAGTGGTGCCAATGGTTTCTCGAACTCTGTCCTTGCTCCGCAGGCGTCACAGTGATAATGGTCGGATTCCTTTTTCATATAAAAGCCTTTGATATTCCCGCACTTGGGACATTTTATGTAAAGAAATCCCCTGTATTTCACTGTTTCTGAAGGAAGTTCTTCCGATTCCTTTTCTTCTTTCTTCGGAACCGGCGTCACAGCTTTAGGCTCTGGCTGATACTCCTCCTCCAAAGGTACAACTGGATTTACGGGTTCCCTTACCGCTGCTTTTACTGATTTCTTTTTTAGGCTTAAAAGCGTTTCATTCAGCTTTGCAAATACTTCCAGCGCTTCCTCCTCTTCAAAATTCATGGCAGCGCTTGCTTCTTGTGTTGATATTCTAACCTTCATGGTCTATTCTCCTTATCCTGGCGGCCGGCAGAAATCTTTTTCTATCCTTCCCCGGCCTTTTTCCCGTTCCATTATCTCTGTTACCATTCGATTTATCGCCTCTTCCAACAGAGGATATTTCCGTTTCAGGACTACCGCCTGTGTATGCATTCGTTCCCACTCCGGAGAGTCTTCTTTCGGCTGCTTATCCCGGTACCGAAGCCAGAAATCGTTGTACACTTCACTAAAAGCCTGTTGTACTTCCTGATTTGTCATAGGCTTTCCACCTTCACATAAATTCCCGGCATATCCGCCCAGTACTTGCATATCACCTCACAGGCTACCTGGGCGTCGTCTCCCCAAAAGTGCAGTTCTGTCATCACATCCTTAAGCAACTTCACCAAGTTGTCTGTATCCGGTTTACTGGTCTTATACTCACCGTCTTTATGGTCTCCCTTAATCGGGAAGCACCACCAGGTTGTCAGCCGGAGCGGGCCGGCAAATCGTTCTTCTGGTATGTGCTGTCCCAGGTGCGCTCTCAGCTTTGCTCTGGCCGCCTTCAGTTCTGCCGGTTCATAGAATACCGGCCTGCCATTTACTACGTGTACCTGCTTCTCTTGATGCGTTATGGTCGGGGGCTGCATCTGCATAAAAAAACTAATCTCCATCATAATCAACTCCCTGCCATTTACCTGTACCTGAATCGTAAACAATGTATCCACTTTGCGCCAGCTTATCAAAAACATATGTCAACAGCCCCGGGCGCTTAGAAATCCAATCAAGTACATCATCGTCTTTATGTGTATACTTCTGTCCCGGCTGAGTACGGTACATTGGCGGCATGTCGCAAGCTACAAATAATCGTTTATCTTTTGAGGTATTTTTTTTCATCCCTGCATTGCCTCCTTTATTTTTTCTCGCAAAATTTTTACTTTCCGAAATTTGCATTGTCATGGGGAGGGGGAAGGGAACGGGCGGGCTGTGCCTTAAGCCCGTCCATTCCTACCCCCGTGACACCGTGAGGGGGAAATTAGACTATAGAATATATAGAGGTTTCCCCGCCGCACGGGGATATCTGAAATTTAAGGTTTCCCCGCCATGTTTCCTGCTAACGGGGCAATCTGTTTTTTCAGGTTTCCCCGTCCACGGGGGAATCTTATTTTTCAGGTTCCCCCGTGACTTATTTTTCTACGGGGAAACCATATATTTCAGTTTTCCCCGTCATCACTGTCTTTGTCCTTTTTTCGGATTTCACCATTTTCATAGGTGTATCCGCCATGCTCTTTTATCCTGTCCCGGGCTGTTCTTTCAGATATTCCAAGATATTCAGCCACGTCTTTCACGGTAGGCGCTTCTCCAAAATTGCTTCCTTCAATCGCTTCTTCCAGTGCCTTTTTCCGGTCAGTTTTCCTGCTCTGTGCATTCTTTTTTATCTTCTCCGTTCCACGTTTCCACGGCGGCTGTTCTGCCTCTGGCTGTATATCTCCCAAGACTCCGGAAGTATCTACCGTATGGACCGGATAATCAAACCATAAGTTCACCGGCTGGAACTTCTGGAACTCTCTCAGTGTCCCTTCAATGCGCCATGCAGTCATTGACCTGGCCTTCTTCTTTGCGGCCTCTATATTGCGGTTTAACGCGTCCATCTGCCACTTATCCAGCTTGTTTTCGCAGTAGTTCATCATCTGGTAGGCACTCAGTAAATCGTCCTGGGAGAGGTCGTCCTCCCACTTAAAATGGGCGTCTAAATACTGTCTGCAGGCATCACACACCGCTTTATTTTCCTGCTGTTTCATCAGTTCTTCTGTCGTTTCCAGTTCAATCAAATCAATCAGTGCGTCAGGGTCCCGGGCAAATACTCCTGAGCCGCTGGCCCGGTCCATGGACTTCTTCCCGCCCTGGCTTCCTTTGCTGTGATGATGGCAGTAAATGACTGCAACTCCCAGTTCTGTACAGACCTTGTCAAACTGGTTGCAGAAGTTCGACATCTGGTCCGCACTGTTCTCGTCTCCGGTAATGACCTTGTAAATAGGGTCTATCACAACCGCGATATAATTCTTCTTAGCAGCCCTCCGTATCAGCATCGGCGCCAGCTTATCCATTGGCCGTGACTTCCCGCGCAGGTTCCAGATATCTATATTTTTAAGATTATTTGGCTTCCAGCCCAGCGCCTCATACACATCTTTAAAACGGTGCAGGCAGCTGGCACGGTCCAGTTCCAGGTTCACATACAGGACCTTTCCCTGCGTACAGAGCCAGTTAAGCCACTTTTTTCCTTCTGCAATGGCAATGCACATCTCTATCTGCAGGAATGATTTCCCGGCCTTTGACGGCCCTGCAATCAGCATCTTATGCCCCTGCCTTAATACTCCTTCTATCAGTGTCGGCGCCAGCTCCGGAAGATTGTCCCATACATCGTCCAGGCTTTCCGGATCCGGCAGGTCGTCATTTACCGACTCCACCCATTCCTTCCATTCCGCCCAGCTTTCCTTTCCAATGTTGGTATCTACGATATACTGCTTCTGTCCATTCCTCTCAACCCCCGGCATTCTGGACAGCCTGGAAGGGTTCCGGTTCTGCTGGTCAATGGCAAGGCCGTTCTTCCGGCAGACATCATAGAGGTAATCCACCCGTTTCCGGTACTCCCCGTAATCCGCCGCATCAATCCGGACAATGGCATGGAGGCTCTTTCCTCCGCTGTGCACCAGGCAGGCCACCGGCAGTTCCAGTTCCCGGATAATGGCATTCTGCTTCTCCACTTCCATGGAATCGGATTCCACTAAGGCATATTTAAAATCAGACACATTTTCATTCTTCACGCCTTTTCCGTCTAAGGGATTGAACCGGATCCAGGCGCCGGCATTTGGATTATAGTCTCCCAGTACCGCACCAATATCTCCCTTACATTTGGACAGTTCTTCAATCAGCTGCCCTGCCGTTCTCTTATAAGAGCCTTTGTCAGCCGGCAGCCATTTCCCGTCCTTTTCCCAGCTTTTCACCACATACCCGACGGTCTCTGCCGCTTCAAAGAGGGTTTCAAGGTATTTTATCAGTTCGCCGGCCGGATCCCATTGTTTCGGCTCTGCCACTTCCTTATCCTCTACCCAGTTCTTATCTATCACAATCCCCTCCGCCGATATGGTATCGTCCCAGTCTAAGGGCGCACCCGGGTCATACGGCGGGGTCCAGCCCTGGTCCCGGGCAAGCTGGACAATGGTGCCTCCGGTTACCGGGGTGCCCGCGCCATGGAAGCCGCGCCATTTCTTCTCGCACTCTCCGGCATGGTACCGGCGGTCGTTTCTGCTCCACCGGTCCCACACATCGACGCTGTATCCTTCATGCTGCAGGGCCATGCCGACATTAATCCAGTTTTGATAATCCAGTTCTGACGGCTCTATGTGCTCCAGGACCTCCAGAAGGTCATACGTGCTATCCATATATCAATTCTCCTTATTCCGGTGTATACTCGCCGGGGCTGATTCCATTCGGCACTCTCCAGCCGGCGGCCGCTATCCGGTCAATCATGTTCTTGGCCGTATTAAAATTCCATGTCCCGACATGCTGAAAACCATACTTTTCAAGGCATCTGATTTGTTTCGGGGTTGTTAAATTCTCCCTGCGTCGGTTATCTAAATGGTTCAGGACCAGATTGGCTTTTCCGGCATTTTCTATTCCGTCAGGAAGGATTCCTCTCTGCTCCAGTTTCTTCTTCTGGTTATCCGTAGGAGGCCCCATCTCCCAGCCGAAGGAAGGCACATATCCGGCTAAATCTTCGGCCTGGATACTCATTTCGAACTGAAGCGGATCCACCAGTTTCTTCTTCCTTTTTTTCATTTCAGCAAGCTGTTTGGCAAGCGCTTCCTCCCGCTCTGCCACTACGTCCTTCGATGCCTGATTCTCTGCTTCCTCTAAGTCAATCGGACATCCGGCGGCTTCTTCCATGTTCTCGGTCATCTTCTTCGCGACTTTTTCGTCCTGGCAGATTAAGCTGGCCGGATGGCAGAGTTCATGGCGCTCTGTATGCCAGAGGAAATCCAGCAGTAATAAGTGGTCTTTCCCCGGGTGTAAACGGGTGCCGCGCCCCACCATCTGGCTGTATAAACTCCGGATTTTTGTCGGCCGGAGTACGATAATGCAGTCCACCGATGGACAGTCCCAGCCTTCGGTCAGCAGCATGGAATTACACAGGACGTTATAATCACCGCGGTCAAATGCTTCCAGCACTTCGGCTCTGTCTTTACTGTCCCCGTTGACTTCGGCTGCCTTAAATCCTTTCTCAACCAGAATGTCTCTGAATTTCTGGCTTGTCTTAACCAGCGGCAGGAATACCACCGTTTTACGTTCCATGCAGTACTTCACCATCTCATCTGCTATCTGGTACAGATAAGGATCGAGAGCCGTTGCAATATCCCCTACCTTAAAATCTCCGGACTGCATTGTTACATTGGATAAATCCAGTTTCAGCGGGAGGGTGAGGGCCTTAATGGGAGACAAATATCCTTCCTTTATGGCCTTCGGCAGTGTATATTCATAAGCCAGGCTCTCGAAGCATTCCCCCAAATTCCTCATATCTCCGCGGTCCGGGGTAGCGGTCACTCCCAGGACTCGCGCCCCGGAAAAGTGTTCCAGCACCCTCTGATAACTGTCAGACAGACAGTGGTGAGCCTCATCAATAATAATGGTGTGGAAATAATCCGCCGGGAACTGTTTCAGCCGCTTCTCACGCATCAGGGACTGTACCGAACCAACGACAATCCGGAACCAGCTTCCCAGACAGGTTTCTTCTGCCTTCTCAGTAGCACAGCCCAGGCCCGTTGCCTTCCCGATCTTATCTGCAGCCTGTTCTAAAAGTTCACCGCGGTGGGCCATAATTAATACCCGGTCACCGCGGCGGACACATTCCTCTGCCGTCTTTGCGAAAACGATCGTCTTACCACAGCCAGTCGGCAGAACCAGAAGCGTCTTTTTGACGCCCCTGTCCCATTCCTCAAAGATGGCTGCCTTTGCTTCAGCCTGGTATGGTCTGAGTTCCACAATCAAAACCTCCCCGGCTGAAATTTCTTAGGCTCGTAAGGCAGATACTTTTTTACATGGTTGTACTTCTTATCCGGATCATTCCGGTCTGTCGTTACCTCGATAGTTGCCCGGCCTTTCGCACCGGGTACTGCCGGCCAGTTCATTCTTACTTTTCCCTCTGTCTCTTTTTCTCCAATACACAGGAAGAACTGGGCTATCTTCCACTGCATCTTATCGTAAAGGAGCAGGCTTTCTGTAATAAGCGTGCTTCCTTCCGGCACATCAATTCTTAATTTCAGCACGGCTTTGTTGCAGGCCGGGGCTTTGGCACTCCCTTCGAATCTGGCCCGTTCAAATGTTTCTACCGTAAAATCATAGTCTCCTGGAGGGAGGAGGATAAAATCCCCGCCTTCCCCCATTTCTACTTCTTCGTCCCAGCCTAATGCTTTATTCTCATATTCTGCCATCTGCTTATCTCCTTTTAATTAAATACCAGACTGTCTTTACTCTTCATTTCTTTAATCATGCCATATACCTTATCCCATGCCGCTACCAGGCAGCCGTCTATAAAATCTTTGGGGTATTCCCAAACAGGCATATCTCCTGGAAAATATCCCCGTGCTTCAACTACATTCTGGATATCCCACTCATCTACCCCGTTGGCGGTCATCAAATCCCGCAGATTCTTTGGTACCCGCTCATCAACTTTGATTTCAGATGGACTCACAGGTTCCGGCTTTTTATCCACCGGAGAAGCTGTTTCCCTTTTCTTTGGAGACTCCTGTCTGCTCTTACTGGCAGGCGGCGGTTCTGGTGTGGTCTGCTTTACTGGCGGCGGTGCCTGGTGCTTTTCCTCCTGCACAGACGGATCCACTCTCTCAGTCTGCTGAGCCTGTCCCTCAATTACATGCCTGACAGGTTCATAGTCCATCGGTATCTCATCAGGAAGGCTGTACCGGTTCTTTGCATCCCAGCAGCTGTGATGGGTCGTATAGATTACCCGCTTTCCACCCTGAGCCTTGTTCTTCCCTTTCTGCGCACCTTGACCGTCAACATTGACCACTATTGTTTTGTAGTTGGCAAACAGGACCATGTCAGCCCATTCCTTCACCATGGGGGATACCTGTTTTGTCAGTTTCATTTCCCATCGGTCGTAGGCTCCCAGTTCGTCCGGCTGCTCAAATTTCCGAATCTTCGCATGGGCCGTCAGTACTACATGGACCCCCTTCTGCTCTACCAGTTCCGTCAGCAGATTTAAAAGCCGGCCAAACTCTTCCTGAAGGTATGTATAACCTTTTCCATACCCGAAATCTTCAATCCCGGTCTTCTGATATCTGGCGCATATTTCTGTTACGCACAGCTGCTCTGCCCAGTCTGCCGTGTCAATGATAAGAGTCTTAAGTTCAGATGGATGTGCGAGAAAATACCTTACCTGTTCCAGAAGCATCGCCCAGCTGCTGGGTGCCGGGGTTCTTGCGACATCCATATCCTTTGTGCTCCCTTCTGTATCAATGAATACAGGGTCCGGAAATTTTGCCGCCAGCGTCGATTTTCCAATGCCTTCCGGACCATAAATCACAACCTTTTTTGCACATGGGATTTTCCCTCTGATAATCTGCATTTAAAACACACCTGCCTTCCATGTTGTTTTCGGCGGCTCCTGTGCCGCCTGCTCCTGTCCTGCCACATACCCGTCCTCGATGATGATGGAGCACTCATCTCCAGTACTTACACGGGTGGCGATTGCCTGCAGCCCTTCCGCTTCCAGCCACTTACCAAACTCCTGCAGCGTCTCCGTATCCATCTGCTCCAGCTTGTCCAGAAGTACAAACCCACAGTTTGGATTGAGTTTCCGGACGATGGCCGTCGCTACCTTCAGCCGGTCGGATCCGGACATGTTGTCCCACTGCTGGCCCTTGTAAACCAGTTCCCCGTCTTTGATGGTAAGTTCCGGAAGAGGCAGTTCCGCATCTTTAAGAAGATCGGTTTTCTTCTGTCTCGTATCCTCAATTTCCTTCGTCAGTTCTTCATACTGGCGTCGGTATTCTCTTGCATCCTCCTCTGCTTTTTCCTTATCTAAGTTAGCCCGTACCATACGGTTCGTCTCTTCGATATCTGCAATGTTCTGTTCCAGTTCAGCCGTGGACTGGTCCTGCAAATCTTTTGCTTCCATTCTGGCGGTTGTCAAGTCTGCCCGGACTGCTTCCTGTTTCTTAAGCAGTTCCTGAATCTGCTCCATCAGGCGCTGGTCTTCCTGTTCCAGCTGATGGAGCCGTTCCCTCTTTCTCTGGTTCTCCCCGTTCCTTGCAAGGATTTCCTGCTGTTCTCTGATAAGTTCTGAAGCCGATACCGGAACCGCTGGGACATCCGGATAATACGGCTGCTCTTTTGCATACTTCTCTTTCTGGTCAGCAATACGGCCGATGGCCTGGCGTTCGTTGTACTGCTCCAGTTCCTGCCGTTCCAGTATCGTAAGCTGGTCTCCAACTCCAATAATCTTAAGCAGCGTCTGTGCTTTCTCTTTTGCGCTGACTTCCATGAACCTTGGGAGGTCAAGGGCCAGCTGTTCCACAAATTCATTCAGGAGCTGCTGGCCGCCTTTCTCGCCATTGGGGTCTGTAACTTTCAGGGTACTGTTTTTCCCTTTGCGTTCCACTACCAGGCCATTGTTCATGACAATATGTAAGTTAGGGGGAATCACGGACCCCTCGCGCTGTGCCTGGGAAGGGCGGTACTTGTCCCCTCCCAGCGCCCAGGCGATGGAATCCAGCACAGAGGTCTTTCCCTGGTTATTTTTACCACCGATAATCGTCAGGCCGTTGGTTGATGGTTCAATCTTTACGGCCTTAATGCGTTTTACATTTTCAATTTCAAGCTGATTAATTTTCATTGACATCGTTTCTTCCTCCTTATAAATCCACGTCGTCCGGGCTGACCGCCCCGAAAGCTGTCTTCAGCGGCGGATACGGATATTTTTCCTGTGGGAATATCTTTTCCAGCAGACCCTCTGCTTCCTCCTGCAATACCTCCCTGCGTTCTACGATGACAGCCTGAATCTGTGCAGCGATATCTGCCCTTGCTTTCCGGCCGAGTCCCATCTCGTCATCACCCAGGGATATACCCTCCCCATAGTCCCCGTGAATAACAATATCCGGATTCTTGTCAAGGCGCTTGATTGCCTCTTCACAGAGGACGATACCACTGCGGTAACGGTTAAGGACGCCCACTGCCCTGTCAATCTGCGCCATCAATTCGATTTTTTCCATCTTGAATCTCCTGTCTCCCTCTGATATAATGAGGGTGTGAAATTATTAGTAGTTACTTGGATTCCCTGGGAGTTGCAGCTCCTGGGGTTTCATATTTTCTAAATACGCTCACAGCATCATGTTCAGGACGTTCCGTTTCAATATCAGCGCTTCCCGAGACATGTCCCTCTTTATTTGTAAGTACAAACGCCATTACGTAAGGCTCTCTATACTCCAGACACCATTCATGAAGCAAATCCACAATAGCTTCTAAATCTGATTTCTTTTTATTCACCCGCTCCACCTCCTCTCACATCAATACTGCCGCTACTATCAGATACCCTATGTACCCACAGGCCGCGGCCCCTGCAAAGTCAAATATCCCAACCAGCAGCCATTCCACCCAGTCTATCAGCGGCGGTCGGCTGTCGTCCTCGAAGTCGTCGAGGTCAGTGTAATATTTCTGCATTGGTTATCACCTCCCTC